>RFSU01000100.1 GCA_009923795.1 Sphingomonadaceae bacterium | reverse complement strand
CCCGCCGCTGTTATCGGCTTTGGCGGCTATCCGGCCTTTCCCGCCTTGCTTGCCGCAAAATCGGCGGGCGTGAAATCTGCGGTGCATGAACAAAATGCCGTGCTCGGCCGCGTGAACCGCATGGTCGCGGGCTTTGTCGATGCCATCGCCGTTGCCTATCCAAAGATGAAGCGTTTGCCGGTTGGATATCTTGGCAAAACCCATTTGGTCGGCAACCCGGTGCGCGATGAGGTGCTGGCGCTTCGGGATCAGCCTTTCCCGGCGCTTGGTGCGAAAGAGCAGCTCCGCATTCTGGTGATTGGTGGCAGCCAGGGTGCGACGATCTTATCCGATGTTGTGCCCGATGGCCTTGCCCGCTTGTCCATCCCGTCATCGCGCCTTCATGTCACGCAGCAATGCCGCGCAGAAGATGTGGATCGGGTGCGGGCACGCTATTCAGATTTAGGCATTCGCGCAGATCTTGCGACTTATTTTGAAAATATCCCCGATCTCTTGGCCAAGGCCCATTTGGTGATTGGCCGTGCGGGGGCCTCCACCATTGCAGAGCTAAGCTGCGCCGGCAGGCCTGCCATCCTCATTCCCCTGCCCAGTGCGACGGATGATCACCAGAGAGCCAATGTGCAGGAAATGGTTGAGGCGGGCGGCGCGTGCGCGCTGGTCCAATCGGACTTTACGCCAGACCGGCTCGCACAGGCGATTGATCAAATTGGCCTGAACGAAGCGAGGCTGATGGACGCCGCAGGGCGTGCGCGCAGCATTGGTCGGCCCAATGCGACAGGGGATTTGGCGGATCTGGTTGAGGCGCTGGATCGTCCGGTGGCCCCGCAAATGGTCGGCATTTCAAAAGAATTTAAGCTTGCAGGGGCAGGGGCATGAAGGCGGTTCCAACCAGTATCGGGACAATCCATTTCATCGGCATTGGTGGCATTGGCATGTCCGGCATTGCCGAGGTGATGCACAATCTTGGCTATGATGTTCAAGGCTCTGACATTGCCGAGGGCTATGTTGTGGAAGGCCTGCGGGCCAAGGGTATTCGCGTCACCATTGGCCATGCAGCAGAAAATATTGGCGATGCCGCCGTTATTGTGACCTCCACAGCGGTCAAGCGCGGCAACCCAGAGGTGGAAGCGGCGCTGGAACGGCGCATTCCCATTGTTCGCCGGGCGGAAATGCTGGCGGAATTGATGCGGTTGAAATCCACCGTTGCGGTCGCCGGAACACACGGCAAGACAACAACGACCTCTATGATTGCGGCCATGCTGGATGCCGGGGGCATTGACCCAACGGTCATCAATGGCGGTATCATCAACAGCTATGGGTCTAACGCCCGGCTGGGCGACAGCGACTGGATGGTGGTGGAGGCGGATGAGAGCGACGGCTCCTTCCTGCGTCTCGATGGCACGATTGCGGTTGTGACCAATATCGATCCAGAACATTTGGATCATTACGGATCATTCGATGCGGTCAAAGCGGCCTTTGTCGAATTTATTGAAAATGTGCCCTTTTATGGTCTCGCCATCCTCTGCCTTGATCATGCCGAGGTGCAGGCGATCATCCCGCGCATCCGCGATCGGCGAATTATGACTTATGGCTTTTCGGCCCAAGCCGATGTGCGGGGTGATGCTGTGACGCCGGTTCCCGGGGGCAATCGTTTTGACGTGGTTGTCCGCGCGCGCGATGGCGCGTCCCGCACCATCGCAGGAATTGAGCTGCCCATGCCGGGCCGCCACAATGTTCAAAATGCGCTCGCTGCCATTGCGGTCGGTCTCGAAATAGGCATGTCGGATACGGACATTCAGCGCGGCTTTGCCAAATTTGGCGGCGTCAAACGGCGATTCACCAAAGTTGGTGAGGTGAATGGCGTGACCATAATTGATGATTATGGCCACCACCCGGTTGAGATTCGAGCCGTCCTCTCGGCGGCACGCGAAGGCGCAAAGGGCCGGGTAATCGCGGTGTGCCAGCCGCATCGTTATTCCCGACTTGGTGGCTTGATGGAAGAATTCGCGTCCTGCTTTAATGATGCCGATATTGTGTATGTGACCCCGGTTTTTGCGGCCGGAGAAGCCCCGATGGAAGGCGTGGATGCTGCCGCCTTGGTCAGCAATCTGAAGCAGCGCGGCCATCATTCGGCCGCCGTCGTTCAGGATGCAGCGGATCTGGCCCGTGTTCTGGCAGCTCAAGCGCGCCCGGATGATATGGTCATGTGTCTGGGGGCAGGCGACATCACCAAATGGGCCGCAGGCCTTGCCGATGCCATGCAAAAGGCGCGCGGTTGACAGATTTGGCCGCTTTGCCGCCCGTTCGAGGCAAATTGACGGCGCATGCGCCGCTGGCACCGCTTGTCTGGTTCAAGTCGGGCGGGACGGCGCAATGGTTGTTTGAACCAGCCGACCGGGATGATCTGTGCGCCTTTCTGGCGGGGCTTGATCCCGCTATTCCGGTGATGGCGCTTGGCCTTGGGTCCAACATGATCGTGCGTGATGGCGGCGTTGCTGGCGTGGTTATTCGGTTGGGCAAGGCCTTTGCCCAAGTGGCCGCCCTAGATGATGTGACACTTGATTGTGGTGCTGGGGCAAGCGGCATTCTCGTCTCCTCCACCGCGCGGGATAAGGGCATTGCAGGCCTTGAGTTTTTGCGCTCCATCCCCGGCACAGTCGGTGGCTTTGTCCGCATGAACGGTGGCGCTTATGGTGGCGAAGTGAAGGACATATTGGTCGATTGTGATCTTGTTCTGCGCGATGGCAGCTGCGCGACCCTGCCCGTTGCGGCCCTGCACTATAGTTATCGCCATAGCGATCTTCCCGAAGGCGCGATTATTGTCGGCGCACGGTTCCGCGGGCGGCCGGGTAAGTCGGACGATATTCAGGCGGAAATGGACAGGATTTCTGCTGCTCGAGAAGCGTCCCAGCCCTTGCGCAGCAAGACAGGTGGCTCGACCTTCAAAAACCCAGACGGGCATAGGGCCTGGCAATTGGTGGATGAAGCGGGTTGTCGCGGGCTGACGCTGGGCGGCGCGCAAGTTTCTGAAAAGCACACCAATTTCCTCATCAATATGGGCGACGCGACCAGCGCCGACATCGAAGCGTTGGGCGAGGAAGTGCGCCGCCGCGTCAAAGAGGCATCGGGCGTTACGCTCCAATGGGAAATTCAAAGAGTAGGAAAATCTGCATGAGCACGCCCATCCATGTAGCTGTCCTGATGGGCGGATGGTCATCGGAACGGCCCGTGTCGCTGATTACCGGCAATGGCGTGGCCGACGCGCTGGAGCGTGTGGGCTATCGCGTGACCCGGCTGGATATGGGGCGCGATATTGCCGCCCGTCTGGCCGAGGTGAAGCCAGATGTGGTCTTCAACGCGCTCCACGGCACGCCGGGCGAAGATGGCACGGTTCAGGGCATGATGGATTTGATGGGCCTGAAATACACCCATTCGGGCCTTGCGACCTCGGTGATCGCGATTGACAAGCAACTGACCAAATCGGCGCTTGTGCCGCATGGTATTCCGATGCCCGGCGGCATGGTTGTGGACAGCGAAGCGCTTTACCATGCCGATCCGCTGCCGCGCCCTTATGTGCTTAAGCCTGTCAATGAAGGCTCGTCCGTCGGCGTCGCCATCGTCACCGACATTGCAAATTATGGCAATCCCATCAGCCGCGATGTCGATGGCCCTTGGCGGCAATTTGACCATCTTTTGGCTGAACCCTTTATCCGGGGGCGGGAATTGACGGTTGCTGTGCTGGGGGATCGCGCCTTGTGCGTGACAGAGCTTCAGCCCAAATCCGGCTTTTATGATTTTGATGCCAAATATACCGAGGGCCAGACAGAACATATCTGCCCGGCGCGGATCCCCGATGATGTGGCGGAGGCGATGATGGGCTGGGCCTTGCAAGCGCACCGGGTGCTTGGCTGCAAAGGGGCCTCTCGGTCCGATTTCCGGTGGGATGATGAGCAGGGGGTGGACGGCGTCTTCCTGCTGGAAGTCAACACACAGCCCGGCATGACCCCGTTAAGCCTCGTGCCGGAACAGGCCCGCCATTGTGGCATTTCTTATGAGCAATTGGTCGATATTCTGGTGAAAGAGGCGCTCGGTTAATGGCGACTCCGAAACTGTCTCGATCGTCTGAGCGACGGCCCATAGCGCGCCCTGCGCCGCGCAAGGTGAAATCGCGGTGGGAACGCTGGAATGAGATTTTTTGGTCTTATGTCCCGCTCAAGGCAGAAACCATTGAGCGTGTGCTCACCCTTCTGACGGGCACGGCGATTGTCTCAACTCTGCTCGCCATCGCCGTCTATGCGGGCATTCCGCAATTTGTCGGCACCGAAATTGGGCAAGTGGTGGGCCGTGCGGGCTTTCACGTGAAGCGGGTGGAGGTGAAGGGCCTGGACCGAATGGACAATTTGACTGTCTATGCCGTCGCCCTTGATCAGAAATCCATTGCGATGCCCTTGGTTGATATCGACAAGGTGCGCGACCAGCTTTTGCAATATGGTTGGATAGGGGATGCCCGCATTTCCAGGCGTTGGCCGGACACATTGGTCGTCGATATTGTGGAGCGAAAGCCGCGCGCCATTTGGCAGAATAATCAGCAGCTTGTTCTGATTGACGGCACGGGTGTCATCCTTGAGATGATCGATCCCCGCGCCATTCCCGATCTGCCGATCGTTATTGGCCCCAATGCCAATCAGCAGGTGGAGCGGCTCTACACATTGCTGGACTCGGTGCCTGCGCTCAAACGCAGCTTTGCCGGCGCATCTTGGGTCGGTAATCGTCGTTGGGACATTCGCTTTAAAACCGGCGAAACGCTTGCCCTTCCTGAAGGGGAGGATTTTGCGGCAAATGCGCTCAAACGCTTTGCCCAGATTGATGGGACAGAGCGGCTCTTGGGGCGAAACTTTCTGCGCTTTGACATGCGCGATCCAACCAAATTCATTGTTCGGCTGAAACGCGGCGCGACGGCGCAGCCTGCCTTGGCTTCCGCCGTTCAGGCAGGCGCTGCCAAAGCTGAACCGACCAATACCACTGCTGATAATGCACATGTTGAAGAGTAAAAAGGGAATATCCATGGCAGTTGCCAAATCATCAGGATTGATCACGGCGCTCGATATTGGGTCGTGGAAAGTCTCTGCGCTGATCGCTGAAGTTGGCGAAGGCGGGGATATTCAGGTGCTGGGCACGGGTCAGCGCGAAAGCAAGGGTGTGCGCCGCGGCTATATCGCGGATATGGATGCCACCGAAAAAGCCATTCGCGAAGCCGTGGAGCAGGCAGAACGCATTGCGGGCCTGAGCATCGATAATGTCTGGGTTGGCTTTTCTGCCGGGGGGTTGGTTAGCAATATCGCCTCCGTTGGCGTGGAATTGGGCGGCCAGCAGATATCGCAGGTTGATATTGACGCCCTGCTGGCGGCGGGCCGCAATTCGTTGGACCCCGATGGGCGGATGATCCTGCATGCCCAGCCAACGCTTTATACGCTCGATGGATTGCAGGGCGTGAAACGCCCGCTTGGGCTGCATGCCGATAAGCTGGGCGTCGATATTCACGTTGTCTGTGCCGACCATTCACCGATCCGCAATATCGATTTGTGCGTCCGCAGCGCGCATCTGGGGGTGGAGGCGATCATTGCGTCTCCAGTCGCAACTGGCATGGCCGTTTTGTCGGAGGAAGAGCGCGAACTGGGCGTCGCTCTGGTCGAAATTGGGGGCGGCGTGACCAATGTCTCGCTCTTTGCAGGGGGGATGCTGGTCGCCCTGACCTCCATTCCCTTTGGTGCAGCGGACATCACGGATGACATTGCCTCTGCCTTTGGCGCGCGACGCAATCAGGCCGAACGGATGAAATGCTTTTACGGATCGGCAACGGCCAGCCCGCGCGACAATCATGAAATGATTGAGGTGGCGCCCATGTCGTCCGATGATGAAGGCGATAGCCACCGGATCACTCGTGCCCAGTTGATCGCCGTGATTCGCCAGCGGCTGGAGCATCTTGTCGGAGAAATTGGCAATGCGCTCAAGGAATTGGGCTTTACAGGCCCGGTGGGTCGGCAAGTTGTCCTGACGGGTGGCGGGGCGGAGCTCAAAGGCATGGCCGATTATGTTCAGAGCGTTCTGGGCCGCGCCGTGCGCGTTGGCCGACCACGCGGCCTGATCGGCCTACCGGATGCGCATAGCGGCCCCGGCTTTGCAACTCTGGCGGGGCTCATCCATTATGCGGCGTCCGATCCCATCGATGTGCGGGGCATGAAGGCACTTGATCAACAGGTTTATGCACCAATTAAGAATGGGTTGCTTGAAAAACTCATAACAGCGTTCAAAACTAGCTTTTGAGGTTAAACCTGCGACCAGGCACATGATATTGGGGTGAACGATTCGTAAAACACGACGAAACGTTCCCGGATCAGGTGAAGGTTTGGTAGGTTTGGTGCACTAGGATCTGACGAGGGCAGCTGCGCTTGTTGGGAGAGATCAGGGGATACGGAAATGTCGATCGAATTCATCGCGCCAGAAGTAGAAGAACTGAAGCCTAGGATCAGCGTCATTGGCTGTGGCGGGGCGGGCGGCAACGCCGTTGCCAACATGATTGCCAATCAGGTTCAGGGCGTTGACTTCATCGTCGCCAATACCGACGCGCAGGCCCTTAACAGCAGCGCGGCCGAACGGCGTATCCAGCTTGGCCTGAAGATCACGCAAGGCCTTGGTGCAGGGTCGCGGCCTGAAATTGGCCGGGCAGCTGCCGAAGAAGCGATCGAACAGATTGAGCGCGCGCTTGAAGGATCGCACATGTGCTTCATCGCCGCTGGCATGGGCGGCGGCACCGGGACGGGTGCGGCACCGATCATCGCAAAGGCCGCGCGTGATCGTGGCATCCTGACCGTCGGCGTTGTCACCAAGCCGTTCAGCTTTGAAGGGTCGCGCCGGATGAAGTCGGCCGAAGCTGGCATTGCCGAACTTCAAAAGCATGTCGACACCCTGATCGTTATTCCCAACCAGAACCTCTTCCTGATCGCCAACCCGTCGACCACGTTCAAAGAAGCCTTCGCCATGGCGGATGAAGTGCTTCAGCAGGGCGTGCGCGGCATTACTGATTTGATGGTCATGCCCGGCCTCATCAACCTCGACTTTGCTGACGTCCGCACAGTGATGAGCGAAATGGGCAAGGCGATGATGGGCACAGGCGAGGCTGAGGGCGATAATCGCGCCATTGAAGCTGCTGAAAAAGCCATTGCCAACCCGCTGCTCGACGGCGTGTCGATGAAAGGCGCCAAGGGCGTCATCGTGTCCATCACGGGCGGTGAAGACATGCGCCTGATGGAAGTGGATGAAGCCGCGTCCCACATTAAGGAATTGGTTGATCCCGATGCGAACATCATCTGGGGTTCGGCCTTTAATGACAATCTCAACGGCAAAATTCGCGTGTCGGTTGTCGCGACCGGTATTGAGGCAGGTGCCGTTTCCGAAGCGCGCCCGGCCCAAGTTTTTAACCTGTCCAATGCCCGTAGGGTAGAAGAGCCCGCGCCAGCGCCAGCAGTTGTCCCCGTGGAACAACCTGCGGTTAATCTGCAGCCAGTTGAAGCCAGCCCGTCGACTTTCGACGCTGCCGATGATGCTCCCTTGGATCTGACAGAAGCGCAGGCCGATGCGTCTGACGCGGCTGATGATGATTCGGAAGAACTCGTCCTCACGGCGCCAGATGTTGCCGGGGAAGAGTTGCTGTTGGATGACAATGTCGATGCGGTCGACGTGTCCGAGCCAGATGTCTTGCCGCTGACCGCAGAAGAGGTTGTCGATGATCAGTCGCAACCGTCCTGGCTGTCTGGCCCCGACGCCGTGCCGGAGAAGTCCGATGATGCGCCCAATCCCCCGCGCGTTGCGCCGCTTGGTGCAACATTGTTTGAACGCATGTCCAGCATTGCACGTGGGGCAAGCCGGTCAGATGAGGAAGCTAAGCCCGAGTCTTCGGATATTCCGCGCTTTTTGAACCGCCAGAATAATCAATAATCCGGCGGGTCTTGTGTCATTCTGCGCCTTAACCGTGCCGAGAAACGGTCCGGCGCGGTGAGGCGCGCAGTCTCTTGTGCCCCCTCCTTGCTCGTCTAAAGAGGCTGGCATGATCAGACCGGCTTTCTTTGCGCGTCTTTGTGCCCTGTCGATTCTGCTCGCCACGTCGACGTCACTTGGCGCGCAGGCGCTGCCGACTGGAGACGCGGCCAAGCCGCTGGATCCGGCGGCGCAATTGTCAGAAAATCTAAAGGCACTGGCGCGCGACCCCTTTAATGTGGACGCCTTGTTGCTGGCTGGCGGCGGAGCACTGGCCGTTGGCGATCCAAATGCCGCTTTTGGGTTTTTTGCCCGTGCCGAGGAATTGTCGCCCAATAATTATCGGGCAAAAATTGGCCTTGGCAGTGCCTTGACCCAGATGGAAAAGTTTGGGGAGGCCCTTCGC
>RFSU01000099.1 GCA_009923795.1 Sphingomonadaceae bacterium | reverse complement strand
GGAAAGTGGTAATGAGCTATTCGCCGTTTCCGGCCGGATTGTGAACCCGACGAGCGAAGAACAAAAAATTCCCGATATCCAGGCGGAGTTGCGCGATGCAAAGGGGCAGCTGGTCTATGGTTGGACGATCACGCCGCCGCAAAGAACGCTGGAAGCGCGTGGATCGATTGAGTTCAACGCCGCCGAAGTCAATGTCCCCCGCAACGCGTTGCGACTGACCATTAGCTTTTAAAAACACCCGTTCTGCCCAAGGGGGAAAAGCCATTGCTTGGCGCATAAGCCTCTGCTAGAGGCGCGCTCCTGCTCCTTGTTCTGAGCCTCTATGGCACAGAATATGCAGCAAATCGTGCGGCCATGGCGGAATTGGTAGACGCGCAACGTTGAGGTCGTTGTGGGCGAAAGCCCGTGGAAGTTCGAGTCTTCTTGGCCGCACCATATCGTCCGGGGCCCTCTCCCAGACATTCAAAAACCCGGCCCTAGACTGCGCTTTCAAAGCCAGTTTTGGCCGGGTTTTTTGACTGTAGTCGTGAATGAGCTGCGCACGAGGCCGCACGCAGTATCAAGTGTGCGAGGTTATCCGCCCGTCAAATTTATCGAATTCATAAGCAATGGACGCTTCCACCAGCTGATCCCAGAGTTGCGCCAGAACATCTTCGGGAAGGCCTGCGCGGCTGGCCGCTGTGCGCACATTGGCAATGACTTCTGCCTTGCGCGCTTCGTCGCGCACGGCGGCCCGGCTGTCCTTAATGCGCGCGGCGGCATCCATATAGCCAAAGCGCAGGGCCAGCAGGTCAACAAGCTGGCGGTCAATCGCGTCAACGCCCGCCCGAACCTCTGTCATGGTGGTGCAAATTTCAGGGCGCTTAACCCCGGTTTCAACATTGGCATGTGTCATGGCGCGGCCCTTAAGCCTTGGGCGCTGATCTGTCGAGCGCCCCACAGATCAGCCTGTTCATATCGGTGCAAGCGCACCCTTTACGTTGCAAACTAAAACTGATACGAGTTAGCGATACTCTTTTAAGAAAGTCGTCGCGTGCGGGCTATCTTCTCTGTGCTTCTGCTTCTTGCCGCAACATCTGCCTGTTCAGACGCGCCCAGCACCGTTCCCGAAAAAATACCCACTGTTAAAACCGCCCTGATTGGCGCGGCGCAAGGCGGCAACAGCCTTATTGCGGTTGGCAGCGTTGCGGCCCGGCGGGAATTGCAGCTGGGCTTTACAACGGCGGGGCAGATTGCCGCACTCACGGTCAATGAAGGCGACCGGGTGACCAAGGGGCAGCTGCTGGCTGCCCTTGATATGGATCAGGTAGCCGCTGGTGTGGATGCTGCCGTTGCCGAAGAGCGCCGAGCGCGCGCCGACTATCAAAGAACATCAACGTTGAAGGAAAAGGGCTGGGTCACACAAACCCGGCTGGACAATGCGCGGGCCGCCCTGGACGCGGCCAGCGCCAATGTTCGCGCCCGGCGCTTTGCTGCAGATACGGCCCGAATTTATGCGCCTAGCGACGGGCTGATTCTCGCACGCCTCGCCGAACCGCGCGAAGTGGTGGCCGCGGGCAGCCCAGTGGTTGTGCTCGCCGAACAATCGGGCGGCTTTGTGCTGCGCGCGCCGCTTTCGGATCGGCAAAGTGTGGACATTGCGCTTGGCGCGCCGGCCCTTGTCCGGCTCGATGCCGCGCCCGACCGACCGCTTGCTGGCAAGGTGATTGAAATTGGCGGCCAGTCTGATCGGGCAACGGGCGCGTTTCAGGTGGAAATCAGCCTGCCCAATGCGCCAGGCCTTCGATCTGGCTTGGTGGGGCGCGTGACCATTGAAACACAGGGAACATCAAACGCGTCGCAAGCTGCACGCCTTCTTTTGCCGTCAGGCGCTCTTTTTTCGGCACGGGCGGGCGAGGGCTTTGTCTTTGTGATCGACAAGGGCAATCACGCCCGGCTGCGGCCCGTGCAGCTTGCCGAAACGCGCGATGACGGCATTTACGTCCTCTCCGGCCTTGCCCAGGGGGATCGGGTTGCAACCAGCGGACTTGAACAATTGCGCGACGGCATGATGGTGCGCCCGGTGGGTGGGGCCCAGTGAACATTACCGACTTTGCCGTTCGGCGCTGGCAGCTCACCCTTGTCGGCTTCATATTGGTGTGCCTGTTGGGGGTGAACTCCCTGCTTTCAATTCCCAGATCCGTTGACCCGTATTTTCCCATTCCCTTCACCATCGTAACGGCCGTCTTGCCGGGGGCTGACGCCGCCGATGTTGAGGAAACGGTCGCCAAGCCGATTGAGACCGTCCTTCAGGGCTTAGACAATGTGCGCGACATTCGGTCGACAACCAGCGATGGCCTGACCGTGATTACGGTGGAATTTGAATATGGCACCGATAGCGAACAGGCCCTTGATCGCACCGTGCGCGAGGTCAACGGCATCCGGCCACAATTGCCGCCGGGCCTTGCCCGGCTCGAAATGCGCCGACCGCGCACAACCGAATCCGCCGTCGTACAGCTGGCTGTGGTCAGCAAGGACGCGTCTTGGCGGCGGATGGAAAAATATGCGCAAGACATTAATGATCGGCTGGCCGTTGTGCCGGGCGTGCGCGCTGTGTCCACATTTGGCCTGGCCACACCCGAAGTCCGAGTCGCGCTAAACACCGCAAAATTGGCCGAGGCCCGGATACCAGCAGCAGCCGTGGCCGCAGCTGTTGCGGGCCGCGGGGCTGACGTTCCAGCAGGGGCGGTCGATTCCGGCGGGCGGCGCTTCAATGTGAAGGCGGGCGGCGCGTTTCGCAATCTGGATGACGTCCGAGCCGTTCCCTTACGCGGCGGCAATGGCCAGCTTGTGACCGTGGGTGAGGTTGCCGATGTCCGCTGGGCAGAGGCCGAGCATCTCAACATCACGCGCTATAATGGGGAACGCGCCGTCTTCATCACCGTGCGCAAGAAAGACAAAACGGACACAATCCGTTTGCGTGAATCCCTTGGCAAATCGGTTGAGGCCGCGCGCGCGACCTTGCCGCCGGATATGAAGCTGGAAATTGCCTTTGACCAATCTGGCGACATTGAACGCAAGCTGGGGCAATTGGGCATTGATTTTTCCATCGCCCTTGCGCTGGTTCTCATCACCTTGCTGCCCTTGGGCTTCCGCGCGTCTTTGGTGGTGATGATCTCCATTCCCACATCGCTGGCGATCGGAATTATTTCCATGAATGCGCTGGGCTATTCGCTCAATCAAATCAGCATTTCGGGCTTTATCGTCGCCTTGGGGCTTTTGGTGGACGACTCCATTGTTGTGACAGAAAATATTGAGCGGCATTTGCGCATGGGAGCAGCCCGCGCCGAGGCCGCCATCCGCGGCACAAAAGAAATTACGATGGCGGTATTGGGCTCGACGGGCGTGCTGCTCTTTGCGTTCCTGCCCGTGGCCAATCTGCCGGAAACCTCAGGCGATTTTGTGCGTGGCCTGCCCATGGCGGTGCTGGTAACCGTCTCTGCATCCTTGCTCGTCTCGCTGACCATCGTCCCCTTTGTCGCCAGCCGCATTTTGGAACCCCACCAAACCAGCGAGGGCAATCAATTTCTGCGCTGGTTGCAGGCCAAGATTGAGCGTTTTTACAAACCACTTCTGCATTGGGCGCTGGAAAATCCACACAAGACCCTCTGGGGGGCGATGGGGGCCTGCTTCCTCGCCTTTGCCGCCGTTCCTATTTTGGGGTTCAGCCTGTTTCCCAAAGCCGATGCGCCCTATTTCGTGGTTCGAATCGAAGCCCCCGAAGGCAGCGGCATTGGCAAAACAGACGAGATTGTGCGGCGCTTGGCGCAGCGCGTTCAGGCCTTGCCAGAAGTTGATTCGGTTATGGAAAATAGCGGGCGCGGCAATCCGCAGATTTACTATAACAACATCCCGCGGGAATTTGACCCCAGCTATGGCGAACTCTTCGTCACGCTTAAGCAATGGTCGCCGCGCGAATCCCCCGCCTTTATCGCGCAATTGCGCGACGATCTCTCCCGCGTGCCCGATGCGCAGGTCAGCGTGATCCAATTTGACCAAGGGCCGCCCATTGAAGCGCCCATCGCTATTCGCGTGCGCGGTCCTGATCTCGCCGTGCTGAAAAGACTGTCGGGCGAGATTGCCGAAGTCATGCGGACAACGCCGGGCACACGCGATGTGAAAAACCCGCTGGCCATCGACCGGATCGACCTCAATCTGCAAGTCGATCAGGAGAAAGCGGGGCTATTGAACGTGGCACCAGACGCCGTCAAACGGACGATGCGGCTGGCAATTTCGGGCGAGCGCGCCAGCGCCTTTCGCGATGCAGAAGGGGACAGCTACCCCGTCACTGTGCGGCTGCCGCTGGCGACGAGCCAGCCCATCTCGGCCCTCGACAGCATCTATGTATCGTCGCAAAGCGGGGGGAGCGTTCCCCTGTCCCAAGTCACGCGGCCAGAACTCGACTCCGCCCCCTCCAAGATTAATCGGTATAAGCTGGAACGCGCGGTAACCGTCACGGCCTTTGTCGCAGATGGTGTGCTTGCATCCAAGGTGAATGAGGCTGTCGTCGCGCGGCTCGCCGAGATGAAATTGCCCCCCGGCTATATCTCCAGCGTGGGCGGAGAAGCCGAAGTGGCCGCCCGCAACAGCTCTGGCCTGGGCGGGCTCATCCTGCTGGCGATCTTCGGCATCCTTGGCGTCCTTGTGGCGGAATTTGGGCGTTTTCGCGAAACAGCAGTTGTGGCCGGCGTCATTCCACTGGGGCTATTTGGCGGGCTGATCGCGCTGCTCCTCACGGGAAATTCGCTCTCTTTCTTGGCGGTCATTGGTTTTGTCGCGTTGATTGGGATTGAGATTAAGAACTCCATCCTATTGGTCGATTTCACCACCCAATTGCGCCAGCGCGGTCTTGGATTGCGCGATGCGATTGAACAAGCGGGGGAGATTCGGTTTCTGCCTGTCCTCCTGACATCGGTGACGGCCATTGGCGGTCTGCTGCCGCTCGCGCTTTCGGGAAGCCAGCTTTATTCGCCGCTCGCTTGGGTCATTATTGGCGGGTTGGTGTCCTCCACCTTGCTCAGCCGGATTGTCACCCCCGTCATGTATCTGCTGATCGTGCGCGGGGCAGAGCCGCCGCCCGCAAGCGCAGATGCCGAACCGGTCCCCGCCGCCTGACGCAAGCCCCTGCCAAGGCTGGAAATTCAAGCGGGTGCGCAGAGGATGAAGGCGTGACCCTGCCCTTCAAGCCTGTTAGTGTGGCCCTGCCCACTGCATCACGCAGTCGGCTCTGAAAGAGGCGCAAGTGACAACGGCCCTTCCCCGCATCCGGGCGCTTTCCACAGCGCGGCCCGATCACGATATTCACGCGGCTTTCATCGCTTGGGCGGAAGAGCAGATGGACGATCGGCGCGCGCGCGCCCTTTTTCGGCGCATGGCCGGGCGGTCAGGCATTGACCATCGCTTTGCCGTTCTACCGCCAACCGCCCAAGGGGGGTCGCCTGTTGCCCCCGGCGGCTTTTACGATGGGCCCGCCCCGGGTACCGCCGCGCGTATGGCGCTTTATGCCGAACATGCCCCCGCGCTTGCGCTCAAGGCCATTGCCGGACTGGATATCGATCTCACGCAGGTGACACATTTGATCGTCGCCAGCTGCACCGGATTTGTGGCCCCCGGCGTGGATCAGATCATTGCCCGCACCCTCAACCTAGATCCCTCGGTGGAGCGTTTGTTAGTCGGCTTTATGGGCTGTTACGCCGCTGTCTCGGCGCTGCGCAGTGCGATGCACATTGTCCGTTCCACGCCGCAGGCCAAGGTACTGGTGGTGACGGTTGAGCTGTCCTGCCTGCACCTCAATAACACGCAAGACATTGAACCCCTTTTGGCGATGCTGCAATTTGGCGATGGCGCAGCAGCAGCGCTCGTGACGGGGGAGGGGCCGGGCCTTGCGGTCTTTGATCCCTTTGCAACCACCCTGCCCGGCTCGGCCGATCTCATCCGTTGGGACATTGGCGATACCGGCTTCATCATGCACCTCTCGGGTCAGGTTCCCGCCCGCATTGCCGACGCTTTGCAAGATCCGGCCTTTGTCCACACATTGGCGGGGGGCGATCCACAGGCGGTCGATGCTTGGGCGGTTCACGCTGGGGGTCGATCCATATTGGATGCCGTTGAACATGGGCTGAAACTGGATCCAGAGGCGCTATCCGCCTCGCGCGCGGTCTTGCGCGAAGGGGGCAATATGTCCTCCTCCTCCCTCATGTTCGTTCTGGCCCGGCATATGGCGCAAAAGGTTTCGCGCGGCGTTGCCCTTGCCTTTGGCCCCGGCGTTGCGGCCGAAGGTTTTCGCTTTCGGACGGTCGATTAAATGCTCGCCACCCGCGCCCTCACAGAAGAGCAGATGGATGATCCGGCCTTGCCAGCCGAGGTTTATGCGCGGGTTCTGAATGATCTTGCCCGCGTCAACGGCGTGACGCTGGCCCGGCGACCCACATTGCGCTTTTTGCGCCGCCTGCCGCGCCAACCCACGCCGCTGCGCATCTTGGATGTGGGCTTTGGCGATGGGGATATGCTGCGCAGCATTTTTCGCTGGTCGGTGCAGCATAAAATCCCCGTCGCGCTGACCGGGATTGATCTTAATCCGCGCAGCGCCGCCATTGCCGCGGCCCAAACCCCCGATGACATGGGCATAGACTATCGAACGGGCGACTATGCCGATCTGGCCGGGCAAGGCTGGGATGTGATCCTGTCCAGTCTGGTTGCGCACCATATGAGCCAAGATCAGCTGACAGCGTTTTTGCGCTTCATGGCGGCAGAGGCCAAATGCGGCTGGTTCATCAATGATCTGCACCGCCACATATTTGCCTATCTGGGCTATCCGCTGCTCGCCCGGATCATGGGCTGGCACCGAATTGTGCGCGAAGATGGGCAGCTCTCCATTGCGCGCTCTTATCGCCCGGCCGAGTGGCCCCCTATTTTGAGCGAAGCAGGCGTGCGCGGCGCACGCGTCTTTCGGACATTTCCGTTTCGGTTATGCGTCGAACAGATCCGATCATCATAGGCGCAGGGCCAGCGGGCTGTGCCGCCGCCATTACGATGGCCAGTGGTGGCGCGCGCCCGCTTTTGCTGGAACGCGAGACAGAGGTTGGCGATGCCCTGTGCGGCGGCTTTGTCAGCTGGCGGACGATGGAAACGCTCACCCGGCTGGGCGTCGAAATTTCCGGCCATCGCATCACCTGGCTGCGCGTCTTTGCGGGCCAGAATCTAGCCGAGGCCCCGCTGCCCCAAGCAGGCCATGGCCTCTCCCGCCATGCGATGGACAGCGCCCTCATCGCCAGAGCCATGGCGTGTGGCGCGGGCCTAGAGCGCGGCGTGACCATCCGGAACTTAGATGCAGTGCGCGCCCAATCTTCTGAGCTGTTTCTGGCGACGGGAAAGCAGGATGTGAAGGGGTGTGAACGCCCCCGCGACGACGCAGACCCCGCCTTGGGCCTGCGCGTGCGCCTCCCCACCAGTCCGGCGGCGCGTGCCCTCATTGGCGACGCCATTGAATTGCATGTTTTTCACAAGGGCTATGCCGGGGTTGAGCTGCAAGAAGATGGAACGGCCAATATCTGCCTTGCGCTACGCAAATCGCTGCTGACAGAGGCGGGGCGGGGCGCTGCTGCGGCAATTGGCGGCCGACCACCCCCATTTTGGCGAAAGAATGGCGGGCTTTGACGCGCGCACGCGCATCGATGCGGTCGCCAATGTGCCCTATGGCTGGCGTCAGCGACAGGATCCAGACGGTCTCTATCGGCTGGGCGATCAATGCGCCGTCATCCCGTCGCTGGCGGGGGAGGGCAATGGCATTGCGCTGGCAAGTGGGGAGGATGCAGCACAAGCTTGGCTGGCCGGGGTGAGCTCCAAAGACTGGCAGCACCAATTTGCCAAGCGCACGGCGCGCCCGGTTGGGCTGGCGACTTTGGTCTGGCATTTGGGCGAAGGGCGGCTGGGCGGACCCATGCTCACGCACGTTCTGCGCGCCTTTCCGGCTATGGCGACATGGGTGGCAGCCGCCACGCGCGTTCGGGCTTGAAGCCAGACGCCGACACGGCCATGATGCGCCTTATGGAAAAGCTGCTTTTAACCGATGAAGAATGGCGCGCGCGCCTGACCCCTGAGCAATATCATGTTCTGCGCCAAGCGGGGACGGAGCGGGCCTTTTCCGGCGCGCTCAACGACGTCAAAGAAGCGGGCGTTTATCGCTGTTCTGGCTGTGGGGCCGATCTGTTTGTGTCCGACGCCAAATATGAGTCCGGCTCTGGCTGGCCCAGCTTTTATGCCCCTGTCAGCACCGATGCCCTGACCATGGTGGAGGATCGAACCCATGGTATGGCGCGGGTCGAAGTGCGCTGTGCCCGGTGTGACGGGCATTTGGGCCATGTCTTCCCCGATGGCCCGCAGCCGACGGGCTTGCGGTTCTGCATGAACAGTGTCTCGCT
>RFSU01000098.1 GCA_009923795.1 Sphingomonadaceae bacterium | reverse complement strand
CTCTCTTGTGGGGCGGGATGTTGCGGCCTTGCAGGCCCGGGCAGATGGAGATGTGGTTTGGAATGCGCGCGGGCTGGAAACCGCCGGACAGGCGAGGATTTTCCGTCTGCTGCCGGGGCGTCAAACGCGCCAAATGGCGGAGCAGCTTCGTGGCCTTGGCGGCGCAACGCCCATCGGCCCAGTTGCGCGCCAGCTTGCGACAGCAATTGACGGCTTGTCGCGCGGCGTGACGGGGCAGGCTCGGTTTGCCGCCAGTCATAGGGATGGAAAATTTGCGGTGAGCCTGTCTGACATTGGACTTCTCAGCGCATCAGGGGCTGGTTTGCGCATGCCGGGCAAGGATGTGGTGACGGCAAATGCCTCCGGGCTTTTCTTACGAGGCATGGCGCGATTTGGCGGCGGGCTGTTTCCGTCTGGCCGTGCACTCTTCACTGGCCATTCGGGCACCCTGAATTTTCAGCCTTATGTCGCGGACGGTGCGCGGATCGTCTTGGCTCCAACTCGGATAGGTTTTGGCGCGCAAGGGCTGTCGCTCAAGACTGTGGCGACTTTGGATGGTCCTTTGGGCACGGGGCGGATAACAGGCCTCAGCCTGCCAATCCGCGTGGAGAAGGGGGCTCTATGGCGGGGGTTTGCCCATTCGCTATCGGGCGCTGCGGATCGCCCAGTTGCGCTTGTCGCCCGCTGCCCTGACGGCCTGTTTGGGGCAACGCGATGTCCGGCTTGCCCCGGTTCGGTTGTTTGGGGTGCTGGATAAGTCCCCCATCCGTTTCTCGGTCGCTGGGGCTTCTTACAGTCTCAAAGATGGGCATTGGCGTGTTTTGGCCCCGTCGGTCCGGCTTCAGAATGGCGCAGACGTGTCTGTCTTCACCGCCGCATGGGTGACGGGCCGGTCGACGCCCGCTGGTCTATCGGGGGATATGACCGGCCTTTCTGGCAGTCTTGGGGCCGTGCCTCTGTCTGCCAGCCAAGGCGCGGGGCGTTGGCGCGTCATGCAGGCGGGGCTTCGCTTTGATGGCAAGATGATGATTGCAGATCGTCAGGCAGAGCCGCGCTTCTTCCCCTTATTAGCGGATGCGATACAGCTTCGGCTGACGGGCACGCAAATGCGGGGAGAGGCGCTATTGCGCGAGCCAAAATCTGGCGCTTTGGTTAGCACATTGGCTTTACAGCATAATCTATCAGATGGCCGGGGCAGCGCGCAGCTTGGCGTTGAGAAGTTGTCCTTTAATGACAGTCTTCAGCCAGAGGCGATAAGCCCTGTCACGCTTGGCGTTGTGGCCAATGTTCAGGGCAGCCTGCGCGGGCAGGGCCGGATTGATTGGACGCCGCAAGGGGTAACCAGCAGTGGCCGCTTTTCAACCGACGGACTCGACTTTGCGGCCGCCTTTGGTCCAGTCACAGGCCTGAGTGGGGACATAAACTTCACCGACCTTTTGGGCCTTGTGACCGCCACGGGGCAGCAGGTGCGCCTTGCCAGCGTCAATCCGGGTGTTCTCGTTTCAGACGGGCAGGTGCGATACCATATTCTCCCCGGATATAAACTTCAGGTGGAGGGTGGACGCTGGCCCTTTGCGGGCGGTGCGCTTGTCCTTGAGCCAACACTATTGAACATGGCGCAAGCCTCAGATCGGCGTCTGACATTTGCTGTTGAGGGGCTGGACGCCGGGCGCTTCATTGCGGCTATGCAGTTTGAAAACATAACAGCTACAGGGACTTATGACGGGCATTTGCCAATGATTTTCGATGCGGCGGGCGGCCGGATCGAAGGGGGGCGACTGGTTGCCCGGGGCGGCGGAACCCTCTCTTATGTCGGGGATGTATCCAATTGGGACCTTGGTCTCATCAGCCGCTTTGCGTTCGATGCTTTGAAATCCATGCGATATGACCGGCTCTCCATTGACCTAAATGGCGCGATTGATGGCGATGTCATAACACGCATCAGCTTTGCCGGGGTTAATCAGGCGCCGATAGAAGGGGGGCGAACAAAGCTTCCGATCAAAATTCTGGGTGCGTCCAATTTGCCCTTTGTGTTCAATGTGACGATTACCGCCAAATTCCGGCAGTTATTTGATATGGCGCGCAGCTTTAATGATCCGTCGATCCTCATCAATCGGTTCATCCCAAAGCTAGAGCCTGTGCCCAGACCTGCCGCACCTGAACCAAAACTTGTTCATCCTGCCGAAAGCAGCCCCAAGCCATGATGCGCTGGATGTTGACCTATGGGCGATCAAGTGCGAACCCCTCATCATGATGAATACCATTTTGAGGATCGCAGGGTTTGGGATGTGCTTGGCTGGCTGTGTCCAGATTCAGGCACCTGACAAACCGATTGAGATCAACCTGAACGTCAATATCCGCCAGGAAGTTGTGCTCAGCCTGAAAAAGGATGCGCAGGATCTGGTGACCCAAAATCCGGAGTTATTCCCGCAATGAGCCGTTCAAAGTCTATCTTGATGCTTCTGGGGCTGGCCGTGCTGGTGCCATCCGCCGCCAATTTTGCCGCAGCGCAGACGAGCGCTGTGTCCAGCGCGCTGTCCGATGGCCGCGTGGGGGAGCAAGCCGATGGTTATTTGGGGTTTCCTCAGGGGCCGTCTGACGCGCTCAGGAATGAAGTCGACGCCATTAACATAAAGCGGCGCGCCGCCTATACCGATTTGGCGATGCAGCGCGGCGTGACCGTGAAGGATGTGGCGGCAACCGTTGGGTGTGAAACGCTCAAGTCCCGCGTGCCGCAGGGCAGGGCCTATCTCCTCCCCGATGGTGTCTGGCGCACAAAGGGGCCAGACCCAATTCAACTCCCTGCTTATTGCGGGAATTGAGGATTGGGGGTTTAGCCGATCAAAGATCGATAAAGGCTAAAGGCGCTGGTGATCGTTAACACAGTGCCGACCAGAAATAAGAGCCGCTTTGCCGCAATGCGCTTTGCAAGGACAGCACCCAGCGGTGCGGCCATAAGCCCGCCGATGATCAGGCCAATTGCGGCCACGGTAAAGGCTTCCAGCCCGATCGTCAGAATGAAGGTCAGCGAGATAACCGTTGTCAGGCAGAATTCAGCCGTGTTGACGGTGCCAATTGTCTGACGCGGTTCGGTGCCCTGCACCAGCAAATTGGATGTAACGACCGGGCCCCAGCCGCCGCCGCCTGCCGCATCCAGAAACCCACCGACAAGACCTAGGGGTTCGACGATTTTTGCGGGTTTGTGCTGGTGATTATGGCTCATGCGCCAAGCGCGCCACAGCAGGTAAACGCCGATGAGCGCAAGATAGGTCATGACAAAGGGGCGCGCTGCCTTGGCATCAATATTGGCAAGCAGATAGGCTCCCGTCACACCGCCAATCATGCCGGGAATGACCAGTCGGGCAAACAGCGTCCAGTTCACATTGCGATGCAGAATGTGGCTGATGGCGGAGGCCGCCGTGGTGAATGTCTCCACAAGATGCACACTGGCTGATGCCCGCGCAGGCGGAACACCCATCACGCTTACCAACATCGTGTTGGTAATCACGCCAAAAGCCATGCCGAGTGCGCCGTCGATGAGTTGGGCAAAAAAGCCCACGGCAATGAAGGGAAGAATGGCCTGAAGATGGTCCATTGTTAACTCTGGCATAAACTGGCCCCTATCAACTGCTCTACCAAAGCTTTGCCGTTTTGCCGACCACAAATAGGCTAAGCTGTGCAACTCTGGCATAAGACCAGAATGCGTCTCATTCCTGAAGTGCGGGGCAGGCGCAAACGAGTTGTGCTTTTGCACCCTAAAGCAATTCCCCAGATATGGTTGCTGGGCGACCGAAAAAATAACAACAACTTTATGGATATGAGCGGTGGGTAAGTTGGCTCAGCACCCAATGTCGGTTGACTTGATCCGCACCGCTTCCTAAGGGGAGCGCGCCTTGGCGGGGTTTGTCCGTTCCATGGCGGTTTTGCTTTCTGATGGAAGGACGAATCGACATGGTTCAGAAAGATCCCGCGCAGGACGGAAAAGGTGCGTCAGACCCTCGGCTCGATTCGTTAGACATGCAGCTGAAACAGGTTCGACAAGCTGAAAAAATCCGTTCGGGAAAGAAGGATCAGGCACCTGCCAAAGGAATGCGGCAGGGGAACCGGGTTCTCACCGAATTGATTGCCGGCCCTGCGGGTGGTGCGTTGCTCGGCTGGTTTTTGGACCGGTTGTTCGGCACAGCTCCTTGGATCCTACTCATTGCCATGTTCCTTGGGATCGTGGTGGCGTTTAGGAATATCATCAGGATTTCAAACGAGCGTCCGGAATAGTCCGGGCGCTTTGTGTGCATAAACGGGGTTGGAATTACGTGGCTTCCGAAGGCGGCAAGATCGATCCGATGCACCAGTTCATGATTGAGCCGATCGCGCCGCTCAATCTGGCTGGTTATGACATCTCGTTCACCAATTCCTCGCTGTTCATGATCTTGGTCATGGCGACAATTTGGGTGTTCATGCTGGGTGGCATGAAGCGAGAAATGGTGCCCGGCCGCTGGCAGGCAGCGGTTGAGGGCGTGAACGGTTTCATCAACGATATGGTCTCCACCAGCGTCGGGCCGGAAGGCAAAAAGTACGTTCCGCTCGTCTTCTCGCTGTTCATGTTCATCCTCGTCGCCAATTTCATGGGTATGATGCCCTTTGGGATTGTGCCGGGTGTCCATGCCTTCACAGTGACCAGCCATCTAACGGTGACCGCGGTTCTCGCGATCTTGAGCTTTGGCACGGTGCTGGTTGTCGGCCTGTGGAAGCATAAGCTGCACTTCTTTTCGCTGTTCGTGCCGCATGGCACGCCTTGGTGGCTGATGTGGCTGATCCCGTTCATTGAACTCTTCTCGTTCCTCATCCGCCCGTTCAGCCTCGCGCTGCGTCTCTTCGTCGCCATGACCGCTGGTCACGTGTTGATGAAGGTGCTGGCCGGATTTGTGATCAACGGCTTGAATGCAGATGCCGCCTGGGTTGCCCCGGTTGTCAGCCTGCCCAGCTTCATCCTGATGATTGGCATCACCATGCTCGAACTGCTGGTATGTGCGATCCAAGCCTATGTCTTTGCCTTGCTGACCTCGCTCTACATTAACGACGCGGTCAACTTGCACTGAGTTTTTACCACCACCTAACCATCGTTTTATTTAAGGGAGTTTTATCATGGACGCAGAAGCAGCAAAGTTGATCGGTGCCGGTCTTGCAGCAATTGGTGCAGGTCTCGCCGCAGGCGGCGTGGGCAATGTTTTCGGGTCTTTCCTTCAGGGCGCGCTGCGCAACCCGGCTGCCGCTGATGGCCAGCAGGGTCGTCTGTTCATCGGCTTCGCCGCTGCTGAACTTCTCGGCCTGCTCGCGTTCGTCGTTGCGATGATCCTGATCTTCGTCGCGTAACGAACAGACCAATAGCTAAGGACGGCTTTTCGCCATGCCCCAGATTTCCCAGATCCTTGCGACCTATGCGTCCCAATTCTTCTGGCTGTTGATTGTCTTTGGCCTGATCTATTTCGTGATCGGCCGGGGCATCCTGCCAAGAGTGGACGCCACGGTTGACGCCCGCGATGCAAAGATCGCGGGTGACCTTGCTGCCGCTGAACAAGCGCGCGCCGAGGCATCCGATTTGGAAGGGGCATGGCAAGCCGAACTGACGCAGACGCGTGCGGCCGCTCAGGCAGAGGCTCAAAAAGCCAAGGCCAAGGCACAAAAGGACGCAGTGTCGCGGATTGCAAAGGCAGACGCTGAAATCGCCGCGAAAACGGCAGACGCAGAAGCTGTAATTGCCAAGGCACGCGCCAAGGCATTGTCCGGTATTGACGGCGTGGCCGCCGATGCCGCGCAAGACATTGTCGCCAAGGTATCGGGTATCAAGGTGACCCCAGCTCAGGCGGCACAGGCAGTGAAGACGGTATTGGCCAATGGCTGAAGACACCCACGCAACAACCGAAGCCGCTGGCGCAGCTGTGGAGCACGCTGCTCCTGCTGCTCTGGGTATGGATGCAACCATGTGGGTTGCACTCGCCATGATCATTGTGATCGCGCTTGCCATTTGGAAGCGCGTTCCCGCAATGATTGGCGCGGCCCTTGATCAGAAGATCGCTGGCATTCGGGAAAATCTGGAAGCCGCTGAAAATCTCCGCAAGGACGCAGAGGCGCTGAAGGCCGACTATCAAAAGCAAGCCAAAGAAGCGGCCAAGGACGCAGAAGCCATGAAGGCGGCAGCTGCTGAGGAAGCCAAGCAGATCGTCGCCAAGGCAAAGGCGGATGCCACCGCTCTGGTTGCCCGCCGGACAAAGACGGCCGAAGAAAAGATCGCAGCTGCCGAACGTGCCGCTATCGCCGATGTGCGGGCGAAGGCAGCATCCGCTGCCGCTGCGGCTGCTGCGCAGTTGATTGCCAAGGGTCATGACAGCAAGGCGGATAAGCCGCTGATCGATCAGACGATCTCGACGCTGAACTAAGCCCTTTTTCTAGAGTTTAAAAAAGCCGGGTCGGGGCCATGCTCCGGCCCGGTTTTTCTATCAGAAGCGCAGCATGATCCGCCGGGCGAGCGCGGGGGAGATGCTGTTGACCAATTGCAGCAGCTTCACGATGCCAACATTGGCCTCTGTTGCATTGCGCTGCATCGCGCTGATGATTTGCCGGGCACATTCAGCAGGGGCCATTTTGCGGCTGCCACGGCCTGCTGTCAGTTTTGTTTCGACGACTGGGGGCAAGGCCTCGAGTATATGGACGGACGTCCCGGCCAATTGTGCACGAATGGCTTGAGTATAGCTGCGCAGGGCCGCCTTGGTGGCGCAATAAATGGGGCCGCCAGCACGCGGGGCAATTGCCAAGCCCGATGTCACATTGACGATCATCGCCTCTGGCCGTGCCTTAAGCTGAGGCATTAACCGCGTGATCAGGTGGACAGGCGCATTCAGGTTCAAAAATATGCAGCGGTCATTGTCGCCCAGATCGGGCGCGCCTTCGCGAAAGTCATGATCGCTCCCGGCCCCTGCATTGTTGATGAGAATATCGATCGTGCGACCACCGACCCCGGCAAGAACAGCGTCCACACCTGCCGGCACAGACAAATCGGCGGCAATCACTTCAAATCCACGCGACTGCATCTCTTGAATCCGGATTGCATTTCGGCCTGTTAGGATCAGGTCGGCGCCAAGCCCCTGCAATTGCGCAGCCATTTCTTTACCGATTCCATCGGTCCCGCCCGTCAATAATATGGTCTTGCCAGCGAGTTGCATCTATCGTCTCCCAGATTATGATTTTCATCACGCTAGGTGGCCGTGTTCTTACCTAATGTCTACGCCTGACTCCCCCGATCGCTTTAATGAAGAGCGCGCCGCCTATGCGGTGCGCGGGGCTGACCAGCCGGATTTGGAGGCTGGGGTCGCAGCGATCCGCAATGTCGTCAAAACGCTGCCAATAAAGCCCGGCGTCTATCGCATGTATGATGCCCGGGGCGATGTGCTCTATGTTGGCAAGGCTAAAGCGCTCAAGAACCGCGTGACCAATTATACGCAAGTGGATCGGCTGCCCAATCGTCTGCGGCGTATGGTCGCGCAAACGCGCAGCATGACCATTGTCACGACCAATAGCGAGGCAGAGGCGCTGTTGCTCGAAGCGCAGCTGATCAAGCGCTATCGCCCTGCGTACAACGTCCTTTTGCGCGATGATAAAAGCTTCCCCTTCATCCTGCTGCGCGCAGACCATGAATTCCCCCGTATTCAAAAGCATCGGGGCGCGCGCCGAGCGAAGGGCAATTATTACGGCCCCTTTGCCAGCGCCGGATCGGTCAATATGACGCTGAATGCGCTGCAAAAGCTGTTTTTGCTGCGGTCCTGCACGGATAGTTTTTTCAACAATCGCGACAGACCCTGCCTGCTCTATCAAATCAAACGCTGTTCTGCCCCGTGCGTCGGGCGCATTGACGATGCGGCCTATGGGGAATTGGTTGATGATGCCAAGGCCTTCCTTGGCGGTAAATCGACTGATGTGCAGGCCAAGCTCGCCCGCGAAATGGAGAGCGCGGCCGAAGCGTTAGATTTTGAACAAGCCGCCGTCCTTCGGGATCGGCTCAAAGCCCTGACCTTCATTCAGGGTAGCCAGGCCATTAATGCCGAAGGGGTGGGGGACGCCGATGTTTTTGCGCTGGCGACACGGTCGGGTCAGGTTGGTGTTCAGGCCTTTTTCATTCGCGGGGGACAAAATTGGGGGCATCGCGCCTTCTTCCCAACGCACACGTCCGATTTGGAAGAGGTGGAGATATTCTCCAGCTTTTTGGCGCAATTTTATGAAGATGTGCCCCCGGCGCGAACAATCCTGCTGGATCGGGACTTGCCCGATGCAGACTTGCTTGCTGAGGCGCTTGGCTCACAAATTGGCCGCAAGGTGGATATCCAGTGCCCGCAGCGGGGCGATCGGAAGCGGCTGGTGGATCAGGCAGTGCGCAATGCCGTTGAGGCGCTGGATCGGCGGCTTGCTGAAACAACCACACAAGCGAAGCTTCTTCGCGAAGTGGCGGAGTTGTTTGATCTGGCCGAGCCGCCGCAGCGGATCGAAGTTTATGATAACAGCCAT
>RFSU01000097.1 GCA_009923795.1 Sphingomonadaceae bacterium | reverse complement strand
CCCTCCCATCTCCCCAGCAATCACGGTGACGAGCCCACGCGTATATTTATGGTCCGCAGCAGTCGGACGCGAGAGGCGCGGACGCGCGACAACCGATAATCTGCTCTGTATCGCAACCCCAATATCGGCGCAGACAATATGGTCGCACAGCCCCGCAGAGGGATGGAGCAGATGGGCCGGTTTCAACGCCCCCAAGGCGATGGTCACATCGGCGCTTATAGCTCCAAAATCAGCCCCATCATCGCTGCCCACCCCGCTGGGCACATCGGCCGCGAGGACAAAGTCCGCCTGCTGCCGCAAGCGGGCAAGCTGGCCTGCAAGCCCTGCGTCCAATGGCCTATCGAGGCCGGTGCCAAAAACCGCGTCCAGCAGCACGGGCGCGGGGGCTGCCTTGTCGAGCGTCTCAACGCTGCACGACCAACCCGCGCGCGCACGACGCGCCACATCTGTTTTCGGTTCCCCAAGTGCTGCCACACGCACGTCAAGACCGCGCGCCTTAAGGATGGATGCGGCAACATAACCATCGCCGCCATTATTGCCGGGGCCGCACAGGATGAGGGTCGGCCGCCCCCCACCAAAGCGCCAGACCGCCTCTGCGATGGCCGCGCCGGCCCGCGCCATCAGCGCATCGACAGACACACCACTTGCCATGGTCGCGGCTTCAGCGGCCCGCATCTCAGCAGCCGTGAGGATAAATCCGGTCAGGGGAGGCATCATGCTTTGCGCTTACGCCAAGATGCAGCCGGGGGAAACGGCGTTGCGCTTAACCCCGTCTGCACATGGGCGCTTAAATATCGGCGTAGACGTGGCTTTCGCCCGCAGCACCGGGGTGCGTGACCGCCCCTTGATAGGCCGGACCCACATTTTGCGCATAACGCCAGAGCGCACCCGAGCCATAGTCATTCTGACGCGGTGTCCAGGCCTTTTTGCGGGCTTCCAGAACCGAGGCATCCACCAACAGATCGATGCTGCCTGTTTCGGCATCAATTTCAATCATGTCGCCATTTTCGACCAAAGCGATGGGCCCGCATTCGGCAGCTTCCGGCCCGACATGGCCGATGCAGAAGCCGCGCGTTGCGCCAGAGAAGCGACCATCGGTGATGAGGGCAACTTTCTCCCCCATGCCCAAGCCATAAAGGGCCGCTGTGGTGGAGAGCATTTCGCGCATCCCGGGGCCACCCTTTGGCCCTTCATAGCGAATAACGATCACCGAGCCTTCGACAATTTCACGCGCCTCAACCGCGGCAAAGGCATCTTCTTCGCAATCAAAGACAATGGCCGGCCCCTTAAACTGAAGCCGCGCCATGCCCGCGACTTTCACAATCGCGCCATTGGGGGCAAGGCTGCCGCGCAGACCGACGACGCCCCCTGTTGGAGAGAGCGGCTTGGTCGCGGGATAAATGACCTTTTGATCCGGGTTCCAGGTGATCTCATCGATATTCTCACCCAAGGTCTTGCCCGTCACGGTCATGCAATCGCCATGAAGGAAGCCTTCCGACAGCAGCGACTTCATCAGCATATAGACGCCACCGGCTTCATACATATCCTTGGCGACATAATTCCCGCCCGGCTTCAGATCGGCCATATAGGGCGTGGTCCTAAAGATTTCGGCCACATCAAAAAGGTCGAAGGAAATACCAGCCTCATGCGCCATGGCGGGAAGATGGAGGGCCGCATTGGTCGAACCGCCTGTGGCTGCGACAATGCGGGCCGCATTTTCAAACGCGTCCCGCGTGCAGATATCGCGAGGACGCAGATTGCGGGCGAGCAAGTCCATCACTTGCGTGCCAGCGGCATGGGCAATTTGATCGCGCGTGGAATAAGGCGCGGGGGCCATGTTGGAATTGGGCAGCGATAGACCAATGGCTTCTGCCACACAGGCCATAGTGTTGGCCGTATATTGGCCACCGCAGGCGCCATGACCGGGGCAGGCCGCCTTTTCCAGCGCTTCTACTTCGGAGAGTGGGCAGGCACCGGCTGCATATTTGCCGACAATTTCAAACACATCGACAACCGTGACATCGCGGTTCTGATAACGGCCCGGCAAAGATTGACCCGCCATAAACGAAGATGGAGGGCACGTTGAGGCGGAGCATCGCCATCATCATTCCCGGCAGCGACTTGTCGCACCCGGCAAAGCCCACCAGCGCGTCATAGCAATGCCCGCGCACCGACACTTCCACGGAATCGGCAATCACCTCACGGCTGACGAGAGAGGATTTCATCCCCTGATGGCCCATGGCAATGCCATCGGTGACAGTGATCGTGTTGAACCGGCGCGAGAGGCCACCTGCCTCATCCACGCCACGACGCGCGACATCGGCCTGATGGTCGAGCGCGGTGTTGCAGGGGGCGGAGTCATTGCCGGCCGAGACAACGCCGACAAAGGGGCGGGCAATCTGCTCTTCGCTCAGGCCCATCGCATAATAATAGCTGCGATGCGGCGCGCGCTCGGGCCCAACGGACACATGGCGGCTGGGAAGCGTCGACTTATCAAATTGGTGCGTCATGAGGCGGCCTCGGCAGTTACAAAAGGGAAGGTGAGTAGGGAACGGTGTTCAACCATTCCCTAATCCCACTCAACCTCCCTGCAAAGCCGCCAAATGCAGTAATTTGGCGTTTTGGGCGCTTAGCCCTTCGCCTTGCGACCCAGACCGATCCGCTTGGCCGTGGAGCTGCGCTGCTCGGCCAAGGCCGGCGCATTCATCGGATAATCGGCGGGCAGGCCCCATTTGTGGCGATATTGCTCTGGCGTCATGCTATATTGCGTCTTGAGATAGCGCTTCAGCATGCGCAGCTTCTTTCCGTCCTCAAGACAGATGATATAGTCGCGCTTGACCGAAGCTTTGATGGGCACTGCCGGTTCCGCAGGTGGTGTCGGAATCTCTTTTTGCCCATCCAGTTCAAGCAGCGTCGTGTAAACATCGCGCAGAAAACCCGGAACATCGGCGATGGCAACAGAATTATTGCCGACATGTGCGGTTACAACGTCAACGGCATAACCAAGGAGGGATTCTTCAAAATTTTCCATTTTCGTTTCTTTCTGCCACTTTTGGTTAGTAAACATAATCACAAGTTTAGAATACTTACAGACTTGATGTCAAAGGAACAAGCAACCTAGATGTGATTTTCTGGATCAACTCAGCGGTATCACTCCTCTTCTGTCGACCCTCTGGTTAAAGATAACGAACAATGGTCAAATTTGTTCATATCATTTGTGATGTTATACCGTGAATAATAATCATATCCTGGCCCTTATTGTATGCATCCGACTGAAAAGCAGATTTCTCAGCCTCAGACAGATAAGGTCTGGCGCTGCACAGGCGCTGGGTCGCGTAATTTGGGCTGGAACACAAATTACCTCACAGGCTGGAACATTGTCACTTTCTATATGTTTAGGCATCCAACCCAAGTTCGAAACACCCCTTCCAGCCAGAACCAGCAAGACGTGATGACACCCCATCAGGACAAAAACCGACCCCGCACAGATGCGGATCTTTGGGCGTTTGAGGAAAAACGTGGCCCCTTTGTTTTGGCGGTTGAGCATACACGCATGGCAATGCTCTTTGCGGATGCTCAGGTAGAAGACAGCCCCATCATCTTTGCCAATGGCAGCTTTCTGGATCTAACTGGATATAGTCGCGATGAGGTGATCGGCCGCAGCCTCAACTTTATTTTGTCTTCGCATGCCGATGACCACATGCTGTTGCAGATGCAACGGGCGCTTGCCGGCGAAGTGATCAGCGGAGCAGAATTGCTCTGCACGAAAAAATCGGGCGCGAAATTTTGGGCGTCTTTCTTTATCAATCCACTGCGCAATGAAGACGGCAAAACCGTTCATTATTTTGCCTCCTTTGTTGATTTGACGGACCATAAGGAAGAGCAGGTTCGCCTGCGCATGCTGGTTGATGAATTGAATCACCGCGTGAAAAACACTTTGGCTACGGTGCAGTTAATTGTCTCGCAAGCGATGCAGGGCAAGGCGGTTGGCCCGATCCGCGACGCCATAGAGGCACGACTTTCGGCCCTCTCCCGGTCACATGATCTTTTGACGCGCGGGCAATGGAGCAAGTCCGATTTACGCGATGTCATTTTGGCAGCTTTAGAACCCTTTTGCATTGAAAAGGGACATAATCCCAGATTCAGCCTATCTGGGGATGGGGTGAAAATAGCCCCAACAGCGGTGCTCGCCCTTGGCGTGTTTTTTCATGAGCTTGCTACCAATGCGCTCAAATATGGGGCGCTCTCCGTTCCGCAGGGCAGAATATCGATCAACTGGACAGTTGCCCCCGCTGCCGAAGGGGAAGCCCTGCTGCTGAACTGGCGCGAGACCGGGGGGCCCCCTGTCCCGCCCCGGTCGCATAAAGGCTTTGGATCAAGGGTGATTGAACGCGGCTTGTCACATCAGCTGGGCGGATCAGTCGCGCTGACATTTCATCCAGAGGGTCTGGAATGCGCAATTTCTATCCCAGCCTTGGGGTTGCACCGCGGTGAATAAACTTCTTACCGGAAAGACCATCCTACTGGTCGAAGATGAGATGCTGATCCTGATGCTAGCCGAAGATTATCTGCATCAACTGGGCTGCACATCCATCCTCGTTGCTGGAACCACGCGCCAAGCGCTGGACGCGATTGCCGCCCATGATATCGACGCCGCCATGGTCGACATGAACCTGCACGGTGAGATCAGCGACGCGGTGGCCGACGCGCTCAGCGACAAAGGCGTCCCTTTTCTGTTCGTCACGGGCTATGTCGGCCCATCGCTTGCAGAGCGACATGCCCATCGACCCGTTTTGAACAAGCCCTATGCCGCCGGGCAGCTCAGAGCTTTGTTTGCGAACCTGTTGTCCGAAAACGATCAGCCTGTTGCACCTTGACGGGGTTGGCGTCTCAATAACTTAGCCGCTTTATCTTGAAGCCAGCCCGGGTCAGATAGTCCTGCACGCTGTTAGCGCCTGCCAAATGACCCGCCCCAACGGCAACAAAAACGGTGCCCGGCTGCGCCATGCGGGCCTGTAATTGCTTGGCCCAACGCGCATTCCTATCGGTCAGCAAGAGGCGGACAGTTTCCGGCGTGCTTTTCATCTCTTCATTCAAAAGCTGCCCAGCCTCCTCCGACTTGCCCTGCGCCCAGTGATCGAGAACCTTGTTCAGCAGCGCCATTTGCTGGTCTGATTTATAGGTCAGGTCGCGGATGCCGATCAGCTGCTCTGCTTCTGGCGTCGAATCGAGGATGGAGAATTGCTTCTCTGGCGTCTCAAAGGCGGTCAGCTTTTTCCCCGCCTTTTTTGCGGCTTGGGTTAGGATCTCTTCCGCGCCAAGTTTCGGGTCATAGCCCGCCTTTACATAAAGGACGACAGACGCCTGAAGCGCGACAAACCAAGGCTCTAGCGGCTCCAACTGATCGACGGGCAAGCCGATTTGAATCAGAGCTTTGCGATAGGCCTCATGGTCTTGGGGGGATAGGCGTTGCGCCATCGTGCGCCCCTTGGGGTCAACAGCCAGCTTCATGATCAGCGGCGCCAGACTTGCGGGGTCCTCAACGGGCAGAATTTCCATCTGAAGTTCATCCGACGCATCAAAGGCTTTGGCCACAGCATCGTCAAACCATGTCAGTCCAGCAGGCAGTAGATGCACCGTGCCGAACAAATAGACCGTGGTGTCTGCATCGCGCATCACCCAAAGCGCCGGATCAGCATCGCGGGACGGGGCGGCCAAGGCGGGGGCTGCGACAAGACTTAGGGCGGCTGCAAGCCAGAGGAATTTACCTTGAAAGATGTTCATTATGATGGATCTCCAATCAATTTCGTTAACCCCTAAGTCACCGCCAACACGCTGGTGAGCACGATCCGCACCAACTCTGCCTGACCGCGCGCGCCCGTCTTGGCATAGATTTTCTTGGAATAATTGCGCGCCGTTTCAATCGTCAGTCCCAGAGTTTCGGCAGCGTCAGATATGCTGGTGGCCTGCGCCATCATCCATGCCAACCGGGCTTCGCTGGGCAATAGGCCAAAGAGATCGACCAGCTGCTCGCACCGATCCGCCTGCGACCATCTGTCTCCGTTGACATAGATGAAGGCCGCAGGCTTGGCTTGGCCCGCCCCCCCCTGCTCATGGGCCGGGGTCACAAGCATATCCACCCAAGGGTCTTGGCTTAAGCGAAAAGCCTGCGACTTGCCCTCGCCCGTCTGGCCATAGGATTTGATGAGCGCGGTGAGCTGTCGATCAATCATCGGCGACATTGGCACCAACCGATCATATCGGCCGCGGCGCAAAGGCCCGCCCAATTGAAACAGCTGTTCGACATTTTGGGTCGCATCGATGATCCGGCATTGACCATCCACGGTCAGCCAACCCATTTTCAGCCGCTCAATAGCCTGCGTCGCCACGGACGACCGATGACGTTCCCGCTCCAGCGCCGCATAGGAGCGCAGCGAAATGCGCAGATGCGGTGCCAGCGCCGTCAACAGCGCGCCCGTCGCAGAGCCGATCGTCCTTCCCCCAAAGGCGGTGAGCCAAAGATCAATCCCGCCCGGCTCTGCCACCCGGATGGAGCGCATATGCGTCAGTCCATTTGGTTGAAGCACATTCTGAACATACGTCATCTGCGTCCCATTTGCGGGATCAAACACCTCGTCGAGCGCATAGGCCCGGTCAGGACGCATGGTGCGAAAGGCAATGGCGTGATCCTTGGCCATGCCCTTTAAGATATCAGCGGAGGGAACAGCCCCTGCATAGAGCCGGACATCTTCATCGGCATGAACCGGACGGAAGACCAAAGAGATGAACTGCGCCCCGGTTTTGGCCAGCAAGCGATTGAGAAACTCCCGCCAGAGGGGTATTTCAAACATCCCTTCATGCAGGGATTGAAGCAGGCCATCATCATCAACGCGCATGATCTCTATATATCCTCCCAAATGGGAGGTTCAAGATCGAATCCTATGCCCAATAGAAGCCGCAGTCCCCAAAAGAGGAGCTGGCCCGATATGACGCGCACATTGACCCATTTGGAACGCCTGGAGGCAGAAGCCATCCACATCATGCGCGAAGTCGTGTCGGAAGCTGAAAAGCCCGCGATGCTCTATAGCGTGGGCAAGGACAGCGCCGTCATGCTGCATCTGGCGCGCAAGGCCTTTTACCCCAGCCCACCGCCCTTCCCGCTGCTCCACGTCGATACGACTTGGAAATTTCAGGACATGTATAAGCTGCGCGACCAAATGGCGCGCGACAGCGGCATGGAGCTTTTGGTCTATCAAAACCCCGAAGCCAAAGAACGCGGCATCAACCCCTTTGATCATGGTCCCTTGCATACCGACATGTGGAAGACCGAAGGGCTGAAACAGGCGCTCGACCTGTATGGCTTTGACGCGGCTTTTGGCGGCGCGCGGCGCGATGAAGAGAAAAGCCGGGCAAAGGAACGGATATTCTCCTTCCGCACGGCCACCCATGGCTGGGATCCGAAGAACCAGCGCCCCGAATTGTGGAACCTCTATAATGCCCGCAAGGCCAAGGGAGAGAGCATCCGCATTTTCCCAATCTCCAATTGGACCGAGCTCGATATCTGGCAATATATTCATTTGAACGACATCCCCATCGTTCCGCTTTATTTCAGCGCGAAACGGCCAACTTTTGAATATCAGGGCCAGCTGTTCATGGCCGACGATATTGATCGGCTGGAACGCGTGATGGGCACGCGCCCAAACATCACCGAACGCTCGATCCGCTTTCGCACGCTTGGGTGCTTCCCCTTGACCGGCGCGGTTGAGAGTGAGGCCAAGACATTGCCCGAAGTTATTCAGGAAATGCTGTTGACCACCACGTCCGAGCGACAGGGCCGTGTCATCGACAAGGACGGCGGGGATGCCTCCATGGAGAAGAAAAAGCAGGAGGGGTATTTCTGATGGCGACGCAAAACAGCATCTATCAGGCGGACGCGCTGATTGCGGCGGATATTGACGCCTATCTTCAGACGCATCAGCAAAAAAGCCTGCTGCGCTTCATCACCTGCGGGTCGGTCGATGATGGTAAATCAACGCTCATCGGGCGGCTGCTTTATGAGTCAAAGATGATCTTTGAAGACCAGTTGGAAGCCCTGCAGGTGGATTCCAAGAAAGTGGGCACGCAGGGCCAAGAAATCGATTTTGCGCTGCTGGTGGATGGGCTTGCCGCCGAGCGTGAACAAGGCATCACCATTGACGTTGCCTATCGATTTTTTGCGACGGAAAAGCGCAAGTTTATCGTCGCTGATTGTCCGGGGCATGAGCAATATACCCGCAATATGTTTACGGGTGCGTCGACGGCGGACCTTGCGGTCATATTGATTGACGCGCGCAAGGGCGTTCTCGTCCAGACCCGGCGGCACAGCTATTTGTGCAAGCTGATTGGTATTAAGAATATTGTTCTGGCCGTGAACAAGATGGACCTGATTGGCTATGATCAGGCGACATATGACGCCATTGTCGCCGATTACACGGCCTTTGCCGCAGAGATCGGCATCACGAACTTCACCGCCATGCCGATTTCTGGCTTTAAGGGCGATAACATCACCACGAATAGCCCGAATATGCCTTGGTATCAGG
>RFSU01000096.1 GCA_009923795.1 Sphingomonadaceae bacterium | reverse complement strand
CCTTCCCATTTCGCGATGACGACGCTGGCAACGGTGTTGCCAACAACATTGGTGGCGGTGCGGCCCATATCGAGGAAATGGTCAACACCCAGGATGAGCAGCAGGCCGGCCTCTGGAATGCCGAACATGGCCAGCGTTGCGGAAATGACTACCAGACTGGCGCGCGGGACTGCGGCCATCCCCTTTGACGTCAGCATCAACGTCAACAGCATGAGGATTTCCTGCCCGAGCGTCAGATCAATGCCATAGGCCTGCGCGATAAAGATCGTCGCGAAGGTCATGTACATCATAGAGCCATCCAAATTGAAGGAATAGCCGAGCGGGAGAACGAAGCTGCCAATCCGGCGCGGCACGCCAAAGCGATCCAGCGCGTCGAGCGTGCGGGGGAAGGCGGCTTCTGAAGAAGCAGTTGAGAAAGCAACCAGCAAAGGTTCCCGAATATAACGGATCAGGCCAAGGGCGCGCGCGCCCACGACCAGAAAGGCCGCCCCTAAGAGCAGGCCCCAGAGGATCGCCAGACCCAGATAGAAGGTCGCAATAAACTCCAGATATTTGACGAGAATGCCCAGACCTTCTTCCGCAATCACGGCGGCGACGGCGGCAAAAACGGCGAAGGGGGCAAAGCGCATCACATAACCCGTCACCACCAGCATCACTTCGACGAGCGCATCCACGCCGCGGATGATGGGGGCGGCCTTCTCGCCAATGGCGGTCATGGCAACGCCGAAGAAGACGGAAAAGACGACGATCTGAAGGATCGTGTTCGTCGCCATCGCATCCACGATGGACATGGGGATGATGTCGCCGACGAATTTCTTGGCATCAAAGCTGGTCTGGGCGATGCCTGCATCTGCAGTCGCCGGGGGCAGTGCCAGCCCGATCCCAACGCCGGGTTGGAACAGATTGACCAACACCAGACCCAGCGAGAGCGACACAATGCTCGCGCCCAAAAACCAGAGAATGGATCGAAGGCCAACCCGGCCCAAAGCCGCCGTGTCCCCCATATGCGCAATGCCGGCCACCAAGGTGCCAAATACCAGCGGGGCAATGATCATCTTGATCATCCGCAAAAAGGCAAAGGTCACCAGACCCAGATATTTGACGATTTCAGTGATCGTTTCCGGTGATGCCAGCGCGTTGATCACGGCCCCGGCAAAAATGCCCAATATCAACGCAATGCCGATATACAGCGTCAAACGCTTCGCCATGTCGGAAACTCCCCCTTGAAATTATTTTGCAATACTGGACGCGATTGCTGCCCTTACGTCAAGGGCCGTCCGTCCTATACAGCCCCGGTCATTGGAAACTCAGCCGCTGATCAGAAACTTCGATCCGCACCGGAACCCTGGCAACCACATCTCCATCCGCCTGAACAGGGCAGTCTGTATCGCCACGAACATCAAATGCTGTGCATTCAAAACTCAGAATATTTGGGTCTTCAGAAATGGAGCGCCCCCGCACAAGCGCGAGCACGAAGCGGATAAACGCAAGACGAGAAGCCGATTTCAAAGCAACCACGTGGAGCATCGGCGCTGTCCGTCTTGCATCAGGGGCAAAGCTATAAGGCCCGGCAAAATAGGTACCCTTGGCGATATAAATGGCTTCGCACCGATGCTCTTGCCCATCGACAAGGAGCGTTAACTGGGATCGTTTCCAACGCGGCACCATCGCCAGCATGGCCATGCCATAGGCATAGCGGCCGATGCGCGATTTGAGCCAAAGCGAGACATTGGCAACGGCGCGCGAATCTGGCCCGATGCTGGCGCAGGCGAGAAATACATGCCCGTTGATGCTGGCGGGGACGTGGAGCTGTTCTTGCGGGCACGCCATCACGGCCTTGGCAAAGGCCTCTGGCGATGCTGGGCCACCTTGTTCTAGATGCAGCAGGTTGACCGTTCCCATTGGGAAACAGGCAATTGGAATGGTCTTTCGACGGGCGAGAGCCGCAATGGCGACGTGCCGCAATGTGCCATCCCCGCCGGCCACAACGATCAAATCTGCATCTTCGGCAATTTGCGCGTCACGGCCTGGCCCACAATGTGTCAGCGTCACCTTGGCCCCATGGCGCGAAAAGGCATGGCGCAGCGCCTCAACCTTCGATGCGCGATAGCTGCCCGCATCGGGGTTGGTGATCAATTGGACATGGGCGGTCATAGTCAGGCGCTCAATCGATCCACGAGCCGCAGTGCAAAGGCCGACAGGCTGTCATCGCGCGCGCCCATGATGACAATCCGATCGCCGAGCAAGGCGTGATCAGCCAACCAGTCACCGCAGGCGTCACGCTCTGGCAGATGCGTCGCTTTGCGGCCCGCCGCGACAATGCCCTCAACAATTTGCGCGCTGCCCACGGATCGGTCGACTGTGCCGCCAAAATAGACGGGGTCGCACAGGATGAGGGCATCCTGCGCCGCCATTTCACGGGCGAAGGTCGCAATCAGTTCATGGCCCATTTGCTTGAGCGGTCCATAGCCATGCGGTTGAAAGAAAATCAGCAAACGCCCCGCAAAGGCATGCAGCGTGCGCAGCGTGGCTGTGATTTTATCTGGATTATGGCCGAAATCGTCAAAGACCGTCACACCTTTTGCAGAGCCCGCGACTTCCAGCCTACGCCGAAGGCCGACAAAGCCCGAAATCGCCCGTGCCGCATCTGCCAGATCAAGGCCTGCCGCTTGCGCGGCTGCCAGCGCCGCCAAGGCATTGGACACATTATGCTTGCCCGGCACTTGCAATGAAACAGAGTGGCCGTTGACCGTAAAGTCCACGCCATCTGGACGTTCCACTATGTCGCGGGCCATTAGGTCGGCGGCAACACCGCCCAACGAATAAGTGATCGCATTGGTGCAGGGAAAGCGGGCAACCTCATCATTATCCAGATTGAGCACCGCGACGCGGGCCTTGGCGGTGAAGGCCCCGAATAGGTCGCGCAGTTCCTCCATGGATTTATGGTCGAGCGCAATATTGTTGAGCACGGCAATATCAGGCGCATAGAGCGCGATGGAGCCATCGCTTTCATCCACTTCGCTGATAAAGGCATCGCCTTCCCCCACAAGCGCGCTGGCAAAGGGCGCGTCGGGGCTCGCAAAGTTCTTCATCACCGCGCCGTTCATCACGGTTGGGTCGCAGCCTAGAGCGTGGAAAATCCAGCCGATCATGCCCGTCACGGTGGATTTGCCACTGGTGCCGCCCACGGCAATGCCCATGGGGGCTGCATTGAAGAGTTCGGCCAAAAGATCCGCCCGGCGCAAGCGCTGTGCACCGACCTGATTGGCAGCGACGATGTCGGGCACAGTGCCTTCAACTGCGGTGGAGGCCACAATAATCTGGTCAGCATGCGTCACGCCGCTGCCATCTTGCGGGAAGAGCCCAATGCCGCGCGCGCGCAGCCAGTCAAATTTCGGCGCAGTGCGGCCCTGATCCAGCGACCGGTCAGAGCCCGCGACGCGATGCCCCTGCCCAGCCACGATCAAAGCAAGCGGCATCATGCCAGAGCCACCAATGCCGCAGAAAAAATAATCCTTCACCGTCATTGGCGGCCCTTGCCAAGGCTGGCCGCCAATGTCGAGAGGTGTCGGGTCAGGCGCGTTCGACGGCGATGGCCGTGCCTTCGCCGCCACCGATGCAGAGCGCGGCAATGCCCCGCTTCAGACCGCGTGTTTCAAGTGCTGCAATCAGCGTTGCGATGATGCGCGCACCGGACGCCCCAATGGGGTGACCAAGTGCGGTTGCGCCGCCATTCACATTCAACTTTTCCGCCGGAATGCCGAGTTCTTTCATCGCAATCATCGGCACCATGGCAAAAGCTTCGTTGATTTCGAATAGGTCAACATCCTCAAGCGACCAACCCGCTGTGGCCATGACTTTGCGAATGGCCGGGACGGGGGCTGAGGTGAAGCGGGCGGGTTCCTGACTGTTGGTTGCCCAAGCGATAACGCGCGCGGCGATTGGCAAGCCCTGCGCCTTGGCGACGCTTTCCTTCGTCACGACGAGCGCTGCTGCACCATCCGAAATGGAGGAGGCATTGGCAGCCGTGATTGTGCCATCCTTGGCAAAAGCGGGTTTCAGCGTTGGGATCTTGTCCGGCTTCGCATTACCCGGCTGTTCATCCACCTCGACCCGGGACGGGCCAGACCGCGTGGTGACTTCGACAGGCGTGATTTCTTTGGCGAAGGCCCCCGACGCAATGGCGTCCTTGGCGCGGGTGAGCGAGCGCAAGGCATAGTCATCCTGCTGTTCGCGTGTGAACTGATATTCGCGGCAGGTTTCTTCGGCAAAGCTGCCCATGGCCCGGCCCGGCTCATAGGCATCTTCCAGCCCATCTAGGAACATCGAATCCTTGATCGCATCATGGCCTAGCCGCGCACCGGACCGATGCTTGGTGAGCAGATAGGGTGCGTTGGTCATGCTCTCCATGCCGCCTGCAACAACAACGTCAGACGTGCCCGCAATGATCGCCTCGGCCGCCATCATCGTGGCCTTCATGCCAGAGCCGCAGACTTTGTTGATGGTGGTCGCGCCCGTCGACAGCGGCAGACCCGCGCCAATCGAGGCTTGGCGGGCAGGGGCCTGACCGAGCGCACCGGGCAGAACGCAGCCCATAATCACCTGATCAATGGCGTCTGGCGCAACGCCTGCACGCTCAACGGCGGCGGCAATCGCAATCGACCCCAATTTGGTCGCTGGAACAGAGGCCAGCGCCCCTTGCATGCCGCCCATGGGGGTGCGGGCATAGGATGCGATGACGATGGGATCGATGCTCATTTCGACAACCTTTAAAAGCGACTCAAGAGCCGAAGTTAGACCTTTGCTTCTTTGCCATGCCCCAAAAGTTTTCAAGCTTTAGTTTTTTGCAGTGCAGCACCTTCAGTGCGGCAAAGAAAGCTATGTTCGTGTCGCGCCAATTGATTTCCATCATCGCACTCGGCATCATCCCGACTCAGAGTTCCAAAAAAGAACAGCTGTGAGGGGAATGAGGATGCTTGATACGTTGGAAAAGCCTGCGCGAGACGCAGGGGCTCAAGATGTTGCCCATTTTGATGTTCTCATCGCGGGGGCGGGTATCTCCGGAATTGGCTCTGCCGTTCATTTGAAGCAGCAATGCCCAGAGAAGAGTTTTGCGATCCTCGATGCCAAGGACAGTTTCGGCGGCACATGGGAAACGCATAAATATCCCGGCGTTCGGTCAGATTCGGATCTTTACACTTTTGGGTATCGGTTCAAGCCTTGGGTCGGCGCGCCGATCGCCTCGGCTGACGAAATCCTGAAATATATGGGGGATGTGATTGAGGAGAACCAGCTCAACGATCACATCCATTATGGCCATCTGATTACCCATTGCAGCTTTTCACGCGAGACGAACCTGTGGTCGGTTGAGGCGATCAGCAAGGCGGATGGCAAGACGCATCGCTTCACCTGCAATTTCCTGTGGATGTGCCAAGGTTATTACAACCATAATGATCCCTATATTCCCGACTGGTCGGGTCGCGACACCTATAAGGGCGAATTCATCCACGCGATGAAGTGGACACCCGAAACAGATGTGACGGGTAAGAAAGTGATCGTCATTGGGTCGGGCGCGACCGCCGCGACGATCATCCCGGCGATGGCCGGTAAAGCGGCACATGTGACGATGCTTCAGCGGTCCCCCACTTATTTCTTTTGCAGCCCCAATCAGAATGAATTGGCAGACCGGCTTCGCGAAATCGGCATTGACGAGCAGACAATTCACCGGGTTGTGCGCCAACAGGTGATGTTTGATCAGCAGGCGCTCACCCAGCGGTGCCTTGATGAGCCAGACACGGTGGTGGAAGAGCTTAAGGAACTGATCCGCTTATATGCTGGCCCGGATTTTCAGTTTGAGCCGCATTTTACGCCCAATTATCGCGTCTGGCAGCAGCGTCTGGCCTTTGTGCCGGATGGTGATTTGTTTCAGGCCGTGGGCCGGGGTGCGGTCAGCGTGGTCACCGACCATATTGAACGCTTCACGGAAAAAGGCATTTTGCTCACATCCGGCGAGGAGCTGGAAGCGGATATGATTGTCGCGGCCACAGGCTTTAAGCTGTCGGTGCTGGGCGATATTCCCTTTGAGGTGGATGGCCAGCCTGTCGATTGGGCAGACACCGTCACCTATCGCGGCATGATGTTTACGGGTGTTCCCAACATGCTTTGGGTGTTTGGATATTTCCGGGCCAGCTGGACATTGCGCGTCGATATATTGGGGGATTTTGTCTGCCATCTGCTCAACCATATGCAGGCCAAGGGTGCCAAACGGGTCGAAGTGAAGCTGCGGCCTGAAGACCATAATATGCCGCTTTTGCCCTGGATTGAGGAAGAGAATTTCAACCCCAGCTATTTGGTGCGTGATCTGCACAAAATGCCCAAGCGCGGCGACAAGCCGGAATGGCGGCACAATCAAGACTATTGGCACGAAAAGGATGAAATCCCCGCGATCAACCTCGACGGGGCGGAGTTTGCCTATAGCTGATGTTTGCGCTCATCCCCTCCTGCTTGCAGGAGGGGACGCGCGTTAGGCCGCAACCGGCAATAAATGCCGGTCGCTTGCAATTCGCATCATTTCCTTTTGCAGCTTTTCAAAGGCGCGGACTTCGATTTGGCGGACGCGCTCGCGCGAGACGCCGAATTCTTGGCTCAATTCTTCCAGCGTGCGGGGCTCATCGACCAGACGACGTTCTGTCAGAATATGCTTTTCCCGGTCGCTTAGGCCCTGCATCGCTTCGATCAGCAGGGCGTGACGCTGAATCCGCTCTTCGGCATCGGCAACAATCTCATCCTGCAACGGGCCTGTATCGACCAGCGAATCCTGCCACTGGCCTTCGCCATCTTCGTTGAGCGAGACATTGAGCGATGTGTCGCCGCCGCCGAGCATCCGGCGGTTCATGCTGATCACTTCCTCTTCGGTCACGCCGAGATCGGTTGCGATTTTCCGCACATCTTCGGGACGCAGATCCCCATCTTCATAAGCGTCGAGATTTTTCTTCATGCGCCGCAAATTGAAGAACAGCTTTTTCTGTGCCGCGGTCGTGCCGAGCTTCACAAGGCTCCAGCTGCGCAGGATGAATTCCTGAATCGAGGCCTTGATCCACCACATGGCATAGGTTGCGAGACGAAAGCCGCGATCTGGCTCAAACTTTTTCACGCCCTGCATCAGGCCGATATTGCCTTCGGAAATCAGCTCACTGACGGGCAGGCCATAGCCGCGATAGCCCATCGCAATTTTGGCGACGAGACGCAGGTGCGAGGTGACGAGCTTGGCCGCTGCCTCCGTATCTTGATGCTCTTCAAATCGCTTTGCGAGCATGTATTCCTCTTCGGCGGAGAGGATCGGGAATTTCTTGATTTCGGCCAAATAACGGTTGAGCCCTTCCTCGCTATTGAGCGCCGGAATGGTTGTCGACCCTTTGGACTTCACTGCCAGCGACTTGCCGGTCATCTTCTTCTCCCTGTCCGTGATTCGTCTTTAGATCAGAATCACTTCGGAATGGTCATAGCTTTAGGTTTATGAACAATCGCTGCATATCAGATGGGATCGGGCTTTCGAAAGTTAAAGCCCCCCCCGTAATCGGATGAATAAATCCCAATCGTGCGGCATGCAGGGCTTGCCGTTCAAACTCCAAACGCTTCAGCACCTCTTTGTGTTCCGGACGCGCGCGTCCGTAAACGGGGTCGCCTAACAAGGGATGGCCGATGGAGGCCATGTGCACGCGCACTTGGTGCGTGCGGCCTGTTTCCAGCCGACATTCGATAAAGGCGGCTTTTTTCAAAGGCTCCTTCAACGTCCAATGCGTCACGGCCCGCTTGCCTTGACCTTCGCGGACGATCGCCACTTTTTTGCGATTGACGGAGGATCGGGCGAGGGGAGCGTCGACTGTGCCTGACCCAGCTATGGGCAGGCCCGCGACAAAGGCGGCATAGCGCCGATCAATGCTGTGATCAGCAAATTGCGCGGCCAAGCCTTCATGCGCGCGATCCGTCTTGGCGACGACGAGCAGGCCGGATGTGTCCTTATCGATCCGGTGGACAATGCCGGGCCGGGCGACGCCCCCAATGCCCGATAGGCGTCCGGCGCAATGATGGAGCAGGGCATTGACCATCGTCCCATCAAAATTCCCGGCGGCGGGATGCACCACCATGCCTGCGGGTTTGTCGACAACCAGAAGATGCGCGTCTTCATGAACGATGGTCAAGGGAATGTCCTGAGCCACATTATGTGCAGGCGCTGGCGGCGGAACAGTGATGGCATAGGCTGTGCCGGGGCGCACCTTGGTTGCCGGATCCCGCACCAACAGACCGCCACTTTCCACCTGACCGGCCGAAATCAGCGATTTTAGGCGTTCGCGCGAATAAATGGGCAGCAAGGTGGCCAGCGCACGATCCAGCCGCCAGCCCGCCATTTCATCGGGGATTTCGGCCTGTTCTTGGATTGCGGCATCAGTCATGTCATAGCCTTGGCGTCATGACGCTCCAGATTTCAAGTGAATTGCTCATGTTGATCCATGAGATCGCGGCACGCACCCCGCAGGAGGAAGCGTGTGGCCTGTTGCTGGGCCATGCAGAGTGCGTCACGGATATCTGCCACAGCGTGAATGTCGCGCC
>RFSU01000095.1 GCA_009923795.1 Sphingomonadaceae bacterium | reverse complement strand
TGTTTCTACACCTACATACAACTATAAAGGCCCAGTTGGAGATGGGACTGTCCATACCGATACTTCTCCAAAAGTAATGGCACAAAGAGTTTGTCGTGCCAATGCGGACATCGTCAGCAATTTTTAGATCAAGTATTTGCTAATTTGATACCTTCTGTATGACTGGCTCCTGCCCTGTCATGTCAAAGTAAATATCATCAAAGAACACATCCACCGAAGGCAGCTCGGAACCTTTTGATTCTTGGATAGGGATCAACTTCAAAACTGAAAATACATAGTCATTTAGGCTTTCAGCAAACAGCTTAAATTGAGGTGTGTCTAAACCAGCAAATGGTTGCAACCAGATGTGCCATTCGCCAATATCTCGAGAAATCTTTACATCAGACTTTTTATCCTGAGAAAATGAGATTTGCAGGATTCCAATGAAGAATAAGAAAGCTAAAAAATACTTTTTCATGTGATTATTTATTTTGCTTATGAATGCTAAAGTATACGTTTTTTTTAAACATTCAAACAAGGTTTAAGCAATACCTACGGCTTTGTTAATTTCATGGGGATACCTGTCGTATACTTTTTCAAAGTGGCCATTTGACCAATATGCAAACATTCATGTTGAACCAAAATGGCCATTAAGCTAGCATTCGATTTATCTTGTTGAAGTGGAAATGAAATGACTGAATCCTTTTCCCAGAAGTCAGCATCAATGGTTGAAAAACTAGTGGCCAATAAGCTTGTGGCCTTATCCCATTCTTGCTTTATTTCTACCAGTGATTTTAAATCATCTGATTCAGCATAAGGTCTAAAATTTTCAAACAAACCATCAATACCATCCGGCGCGGCAGCTTTCACATCTTTGTAAAGATTGCCGCCCTTGTAATCGATGCAAGCATCAAAACCGAGTTCATTCACGACGTAATCACATTTGTCTTTGCCGCCCGCAAAACCCACCACACGGCAGCCACGGGCTTTGGCTAAGGCACCAAATGCACTGCCTACCGCGCCACTGGCCGCGCTGAACTGCTATGACAACGCGGCGCCTGCCGCTGGCCTGATCTGTGGCATTGGCCGCATCCACGGCATCGCCATGTTCGGCCAGCTGACGTTCGGTCGAATGGATCAGGCTTTCGGCATTATTCTTGGCCTCGGCGGATTCACGCCGCTGCTTATCTTCTTCGGCAAATTTTTCGGCATCCTGAACCATCTGATCAATATCCGCGTCGGACAGACCGCCGGAGGCTTGGATCTTAATCTGCTGTTCCTTGCCCGTGCCCTTATCCTTGGCATGGACAGAGACAATGCCGTTCGCATCAATGTCGAACGTCACTTCAATCTGCGGCACGCCGCGTGGCGCGGGAGGAATGCCCACCAAATCAAATTGGCCCAGCATCTTGTTATCCGCGGCCATTTCACGCTCGCCTTGGAAGACGCGAATGGTCACAGCCTGCTGATTATCTTCCGCCGTGGAATAGACTTGCGACTTTTTGGTCGGGATCGTGGTGTTGCGGTCAATCATCCGCGTGAACACGCCGCCCAGCGTCTCAATACCAAGCGACAGCGGCGTCACATCGAGCAACAGCACGTCCTTAACATCGCCTTGCAACACGCCTGCCTGAATGGCGGCACCCATGGCAACGACCTCATCCGGGTTCACGCCCGTATGGGGTTCCTTGCCAAAGAACTGCTTCACCACGTCGCGCACGCGCGGCATACGGGTCATCCCGCCGACGAGCACCACGTCGGAAATGTCCGCGGCCTTCAAGCCCGCATCTGCAAGCGCCTTACGGCAAGGCTCCAGCGTGCGTTGAACCAAGTCTTCCACCAGCTTTTCCAAATCAGCCCGCGTGATCATCTTCACCAAATGCTTCGGGCCAGATTGATCCGCCGTGATGAACGGCAAATTGACTTCGGTCGACTGCGCCGACGACAATTCAATCTTCGCCTTTTCCGCAGCCTCCTTCAGGCGCTGCAAAGCCAGCTTGTCATTGCGCAGGTCAATGCCTTCGGCCTTTTTGAAGTCATCGGCCAGAAACTCGACGATCTTGGAGTCAAAATCTTCACCGCCAAGGAAGGTGTCGCCATTGGTCGACTTCACTTCAAACACGCCATCGCCGATTTCGAGAACCGAAATGTCGAACGTACCACCGCCAAGGTCATAGACAACGATGGTTTTGCCGTCATTCTTATCCAGACCATAAGCCAGCGCGGCCGCCGTCGGCTCATTGATGATGCGCAGCACCTCAAGCCCGGCAATCTGCCCGGCATCCTTGGTCGCCTGACGCTGCGCGTCATTGAAATAGGCAGGAACGGTGATGACGGCCTGTGTCACGGTTTCGCCGAGATAGGCTTCGGCCGTTTCCTTCATCTTCTGGAGCGTGAAGGCGGAAATTTGCGACGGCGAATAATCATCACCGCCCGCAGTCACCCAAGCATCGCCATTTTTGCCCTTGGAAATGGTATAAGGGACAAGGCCCATATCCTTTTTGGTCATGGGATCGTCAAAGCGGCGGCCGATCAGGCGCTTCACCGCGTAAATTGTGTTTTCAGGATTGGTGACGGCCTGACGCTTGGCCGGCTGACCGATCAGCCGCTCGCCATCCTTGGCGAAGGCCACAATCGACGGCGTCGTGCGCGCGCCTTCTGCATTTTCGATCACCTTGGGCGCGCCGCCTTCCATGACTGAAACGCAGCTATTGGTGGTGCCAAGGTCGATTCCAATTACTTTTGCCATAGTCTTACTTCACCCCGATATGGATTAAGGCTGTCTTTCCCCTCAGAAAGATCCGCCAAATTTCGTTACTGACGGGATATAGGAAGCGAATTCTCGCTCGCAAGGTTTGGAGAGGTAAAGTGCGTATTAGGGGTGAAATGATTGGCCGATAACGCTATCTTCTCTTGTAACCCAAGTTGGATAAGGACGACCCGTCATGTTTTTCAAACACGCCCTTCTGCCTGCGCTGTTCCTGATGGCGTCCTGCGCCCCGCAAGAGTCAGAACCCGTTACGGACGCCAGTGTTAGGTTACCTGCGGTCAAGGGAAACCCGGGCGCTGCTTATTTCACCCTGCATGGCGGCAAGGCCGGGCGTACGCTGGTTTCGGTCGCAAGCCCAGATGCGGGTCGCGCAGAAATGCACGATATGACGATGAAGGACGGCATGATGATGATGACGCCCATCACAACTGTCTCGATTCCCAAAGATGCTGAGGTGCAATTTGCACCCGGCGGCAAGCATGTCATGCTGTTTGACCTGAAAGCTGGCCTGAAGGCGGGAGACACAATCGCGCTCAGCTTCACCTTCCAAGATGGGCAGACAAGCCAAATCACTGCGACCGCCGAAGCCCCGGGCGGCGGCGACCCGCACGGCCATTAAGGCGGCGGAACTAAACCCATAAATCACAACAGGGCTGAATTCGGGTCAAAGCCATTGCGCGACCAGTATCTAGGCGCATATCAAAGAAAAAACTCAGGGAGAAGACGATGCAACACCGCCGTTTGGGAAAGAGCGCAATTTACGTTTCCGATATTTGCATGGGCACAATGACCTTCGGCAGTCAGGCGGATGAAGCGACCTCCCACCGTATTCTGGATCAATCTTTAGATGCGGGCATCAACTTCTTTGACACAGCCGAAGGCTATCCTGTGCCGCCCGATGCCAAATGGGTGGGCCGGACGGAAGAGTTTTTCGGTCGCTGGATGAAGACCAAGGATCGTGACGCCATTATCCTTGCAACCAAAGTCTCTGGCCCAAGCCACACTTGGTTCAAATCGCCCAAACGTGCCAGCATGACGGCGCTCGATCGGCACAATATCATCAAAGCCGTGGAAGATAGCCTGCGCCGCCTGCAAACCGATTATATCGATCTCTACCAGACGCATTGGCCAGACCATGGCACGGCCTATGAAGAGACAATGGAGGTACTGGATGAGCTGGTCCGCGCGGGCAAAGTGCGCATCATCGGCTGCTCCAATGAAACAAGCTGGGGCCTGATGAAATCCATTCAGGCGTCAGAGCGTTTGGGCGTCGCCCGTTATCAGACGATCCAGAATAATTTCAGCATGAACAACCGTCGGTTTGAAGATGAACTGGCGCAAGTTTGCCGCGAAGAGGGCGTGAGCCTCATTCCCTATTCGCCGCTCGCTGGCGGTGTTTTGTCCGGCAAGTATAATGATGGCCAGCGGCCAGACGGCGCGCGCTTCTCCCGCTATTTAGAGATTGGCGGCAGGCAAGCGGCGATGGCCAACCGCTTTGTTAATGAGAAGTCTCTGGCCTCCACAGAACGCTATATCGCCCTCGCCAAAGAAGCCGGCATGGACGTGATCACTATGGCAACTGCTTGGTCGAAACAGCATGATTTCGTCGCCTCAACCATTGTCGGCGTCACACGCGAAGACCAATTGCCAGCGATCCTTGCCGCAGCCGATTTGGTGCTGCCGGATGACCTGATGAAAGCGATCTACAAGGTGAGCCGGGAGATTATGTACCCAATGGGCTAAGGGATTATCGTCATTGCGAGGAGCGACGCGACGCGGCGATCCCCTGGTCGGGCCGCGTCGCCTTCCTGCTGGATTGCGTCGCTTTGCGCGCAATGAAGGTTTCCATTGACCACATCACTGCCCGCTCTGTCCCCGCTTCGCCTGAGCGATCCGCCGCCGCAACCAGCTGAATAAAATCAAATGCGCGCCGACAAGAAGCAGAACGATGATCAGGATGATGCGTTCTACGCTCACTCGACCGTCACGCTCTGCATCTTAATCCTTATGCTGGCAGCAACTTGCCTGATCTCCAACTTGGCCACCCCTCCTTCAACAAGTTGCCGTTTTGGCCTTGGATTAACTTTAAGACCTTAGACAACATGGCTTCAATGATTTTTGGTCAAGAGACGGGCATGAAAGAAGTTAAACTGCACAAATTCAGAACTTCTCACTCTCTCATGTCGAGCGCAATTTCAAGCAATTCCTGATTAGATCGAACAAAATACTCCATGCTATCAACTAATGTCTGAGCACTTATACCCTCAGACCCAATGACAATATAATTATAAAACGCCAATTGATTTGACTTATCGACCAAAATAGGGTGGCTATATTGCTCTTGACTACGAGATTTGTTCAATATGGCATTAACTTCTTGCCTTGTAAGTTCATTAAACCAATCCAGAAGCTGGATGTATTTGCATCCATTATCGCTGCAACCGCTAAAGGCTACCGCAATCTTCTCACCGCTAACGCCAACATCCATAGATGGCATTGCCGGGTCGTCATAAGAAACACTGGCTTGAAAGCCTTTCTGCCTGAGAGCCTCCGCGAAAGCTTCCGGGCTACGGAGCGCTTGCCTAGCGTCCCCCATAAACTGCTCGTACCCAGACGGCTTGCTGAATGAAGCGGCAGGAAGTTGCCGCTGCGGTTCAGAGTGGGCGGGAGGAACAACCGCAATAGTTGGCGGTGTTGGATCGACTTCTGCTAAATGAGGAACTTCCTGCTTCTCCGTATCAGGTATAGTTTCGAAGTCGATACCTGACATCGACGCCGTTTTCTCGTTCAGCCAGAGAATTTTGTCTGGCGGCGCCAGTGTAGCGAACACTACTGCTTTCTCGCCAAAGCCGAGCTGCGAGAGATAATGGCCTACCAACGCATTGCCAACACCTGTTTCCAGCTTTGTGCCATCAGTATCGAGATAGCTAGCATGGAAGCCGACTTCCCCTCCCTCAAAAATGAGGCGCTTAGAGCCCGCCACCCAAATAAGAGCGCAGGCAGATGCACAGCTTCCTGTCGTATAGATAGCTGTTTTGTAGCCTCGCAATTTGATCGTGCGACCAATATCCATTGCCGGGACGATTGAACCGCCCTCACTATTCAAGAAAACAATAGCATCGGAGTATTCAGCAGCGATCTTGCGAAATTTTTGATCATCTCCAGATTTGATTTCACCATCAATCAAAATGAAGGCAGCGTCGCCGTTCTTCTTTGGAGGTGCAGACTCGATGTCTGCCGCAATAGCAGCCGTGGCAACACCCACAGCAAATGCCATGAAGACAGCTGGTCGCATAAACCTCGCTAAATCATGGGATAGTCGTAACCCGATTGTTGTGCGCAACTTCCTCATGATTCCACCTCCTGCCGAGGAAATCTATAAGACACTAGTTGCAAAAAGCCAAACTATCTCAACATGCTAGGATTTAATGGTGCTTTTTAACGAAGAGAATTCACTCGCTCACCAGCATTAAAACATGTTAGAAAACAGTTAGTTCACTCAATAAATGCATCCCTATTCTACTCCACTGTCACGCTCTTCGCCAAATTGCGTGGCTGGTCCACATCCGTGCCCTTGGCGACGGCGACGTGATAGGCGAGCAGCTGCACCGGCACGGCGTAGACCAAGGGCGCGATCAGGGGGTGCACCTTGGGCATTTCGATGGTCGCGATGCAGCCTTCGCCCGCTTCCGCCAGCCCTTCGGCGTCGGAGATCAGCACGACCTTGCCACCACGTGCGCGGACTTCCTGCATGTTGCTGACCGTCTTTTCAAACAGCGGGCCGGAGGGCGCGAGAACGATGACGGGGACATCCTCATCAATCAGTGCAATCGGCCCATGCTTCATCTCGCCCGATGCATAGCCCTCTGCATGAATGTAGCTAATCTCTTTCAGCTTGAGCGCGCCTTCCAGCGCCAAGGGATAATCCGGCCCACGGCCAAGATAGAGCACATCGCGGGCAGGCGCGATTAAATGGATCATCGCAGCGATTTCATCATCATGGGCCAAGGCTGCGTTCAACGCAGCGGGCGCTTCGATCAAATGTCGGACGATTTCGCGCTCTTCCTCAGCGCTCAGCTTACCCTTTACCAGCGCCAGATGCGCCGCCAACGCGGCCAACACCGCAAGCTGGCAAGTAAATGCTTTGGTCGAAGCAACGCCGATTTCGGGGCCGGCATGCGTGGGCAGCAAAAGGTCAGCTTCGCGTGCCATGCTGGATGTCGGCACGTTGACGACAACGGCGATTGTTTGGCCATTTTCCTTACAATGGCGCAACGCCGCCAGCGTATCTGCGGTCTCGCCCGATTGGGAAATAAACAGCGCAAGACCGCCTTCCTCCAACACAGGGTCGCGATAGCGAAACTCCGACGCGACATCGATGTCGACGGGCACGCGGGCGAAGGTTTCGAACCAATATTTCGCCACCATGCCCGCGTAAAAGGACGTGCCGCAGGCAACGATGGTGATGCGCTTGACGCCCGCCAAGTCGAAATCCATCTGCGGCAGGGCAACGGTTTGCTCCAATGGCCGAATGTAGCTGGAGAGCGTTTGGGCAACGACGGTGGGCTGCTCAAAAATCTCCTTGAGCATGAAATGGCGATAGGGGCCTTTTTCAACGGCCGCCGCCGTCACGCCCGAAATCGTGACAGCGCGCTTCACCGGCTTGTTTTTCTGATCAAAAATCCGCGCGCCATCATGCGTGATGACCACCCAATCGCCTTCATCCAGATAGGCAATCTTCTGCGTAAGCGGGGCTAGAGCAAGCGCGTCAGAGCCCAGATAGGTCTCCCCATCCCCATAGCCGACAACCAGCGGCGAACCGAGGCGCGCGCCAATCAGCAGATCAGGATGTTGGCGAAACGCAATCGCAAGTGCAAAAGCCCCGCGCAATTGCGGCAAAACGGATTTCACCGCCTCTTCGGGCGATGCGCCAGCTTCGACATGTTCTGAGATCAGATGCGCGACGACTTCTGTGTCCGTCTCACTCTCCAGCCGCCGCCCGCGCGCGATCAGGCCATCGCGCAGCGGCTTGAAGTTTTCGATAATCCCATTGTGCACCAGCGCCACGTCGTCGGTTGCATGCGGGTGGGCATTATTCGTGGTCGGTGCGCCATGGGTGGCCCAGCGGGTATGCGCAATGCCGACATGGCCGAGCGCGGGATTGGTCGCCAGTTCGGCAACGAGATTGCCGAGCTTGCCCTCCGCACGGCGGCGGATCAGCGCACCATCCTTGACCGTGCACACCCCGGCTGAGTCATAGCCGCGATATTCCATCCGCCGCAGCCCTTCGACCAGACGATCAGAGACTTCCTGCGCCCCAATAATGCCGATAATTCCGCACATGGCTGATCATCTTTCCGAACGTCTAAGTTATGCCTTTGCGGCTTTCTTGGCAGACATAGCTGCCCGGAACCGAGCGGCCCAGCCAATCTTTTCTTCCTGCTTTGGCCGTACAAGCGCAAGCGCATCTGCGCTTACGTCTGATGTTATTGTGCTGCCCGCCGCAACTATTGCCCCAGCGCCAATAGTGACGGGTGCCACAAGCGCGGAGTTTGAGCCGATAAAGGCCCCTGCCCCAATCTGCGTTTGATATTTGAAATAGCCATCATAATTGCAGGTGATGGTCCCCGCGCCGATATTAGCCCCAGCGCCAATATCTGCATCGCCGAGATAAGTGAGGTGATTGGCCTTAGCGCCCTTGCCCAACCGCGTTTTCTTCACCTCAACGAAATTGCCGACCTTTGATTTTTCCTCCAGCACCGCGCCGGGCCGCAGCCGCGCATAGGGGCCAATTTCTGCGCCGGAAGCGATCGTCGCGCCTTCAATATGGGAAAAGCCGTTGATCATCACCTTGTCCGCAATGATCACGCCCGGCCCAAAAAAGACGTTGGGTTGGATCACAACATCTCGGCCAATTACCGTATCATAGGAAAACCAGACGGTTTCGGGC
>RFSU01000094.1 GCA_009923795.1 Sphingomonadaceae bacterium | reverse complement strand
CCCCAAAAGCTATGGCGAAGAAATCACCGCCATCTTGCTGATAGCCATTGAAGAAATAGCGGTCATAAAAATTCCTGTCCGTGCCGGAATAGGCAATCGGCTCTGGCCTTTGGTGAATGGGATAATCATCGCCCTTGGTCAGCATCCACCGTCTCCCTTGTTTTTGATCTCATCATTATGCTGCCCAAGCGTTGGAGCAAAGCCGATAGGTCTGTCTGGATCCACAGAATAGCGCACGGGTGGCCGCATCTGCCGGATCATCCCTTCCGTTGGGTGTTCTGCAAGATGAAAAAAATCCGTTGCCTTGAGGTGCGGATTTTCAAATACCTCGTTTAAGTCGGCAATCGGCATCGCGGGCAGATCATGCTCGGTCAAAAGTGCAATCCAGTCTGCCGAACTTTTGGCGCGGGTAAGCTGCGCAATCTGCGCGTAAATGGGTGTCATATTCTGAAACCGGCCCATGGGCGTGTCAAAAGGCGGTTGGGTGAGGAATACAGGGTTCCCCAACAAGGTGAACAGCTGAACAACTTTGGCATCGGTATAGGGCACAATCACGATATGGCCGTCTGCCGTCGGAAATGGCTGCCGCTCGGGATCAAGCTGGCGTGGATAGCCTGGCGGGCCGATGGGTGGTTCAAACACCGAATCTTGCAAATGTTCGGTCAGCATGAAGCTGGCGAAACAATCGAGCATCGGCACTTCGACATGCTGACCTTCGCCGGTCCTCAGCTTGTGGACTAGCGCGGCAAGCATGGCCTGCGCGCCATATGTTCCCGACACCTTGTCGGCGATGAGCGATGGCAAATAGCGCGGTTTTGGATTGCCATCGACCTTAGAGAGGAGGGATGTCGTACCCGTCGCCGCCTGAATGACATCGTCATAGGCCGGCAAATCCTTCCAAGGGCCATCCTGACTAAAGCCGGTGAAATGTGCGTAGATGATATCGGGTTTGATTGCTTTGATGGCATCATAACCAAAACCAAGCTTGGAGATCGCCTTTGCCCGAACATTATGGACGAAGATGTCGGCGGTTGCGAGTAACTCACGCAAGACCGCCGCGTCTTCGGGGGTTTTAAGGTTCAAGACGACCGATTTTTTGCCCCGGTTCACGGTCAAGTGGGTGCCGCCCATGAAGGGCGTGGTTTTGAACTGCCCCATATAACGGGGTGTATCGCCCTGCGCGCTTTCAATCTTGATGACATCTGCACCCAAATCGGCCAGCATTTGCGTCGCATAGGGGCCGAATATCACCGTTGTTAGATCGATGATCCGAATACCTTCGAGCATTTTTGGCGCACTGCCCTGTGGCATTCTTTCATCCTCATCCTGTTTGCGGGGTGACCCTATTTGTGTCACGGCTATGCTTCACCTTGGTTGATGGTGTCGTCAAGCCAAAAGCCGAGTAGGTTGCGAGGAAAGACTTATGAAGGCTATTCAAATCAAACTTCCGGCATCGCTTGAGAATTTGATGCTCGTTGATGTTCCAGAGCCACCAGAGCCGGGTCCAGGCGAGATTAAAGTGCGCATTCGGGCGTCTTCTCTCAATTTCCATGATTTTGGCGTCGTCACGGGGGTCTTGGCTTGCGCGGATGGCCGCATTCCTATGTCTGATGGCGCGGGAGATGTCGTCGCCATTGGGGCAGGGGTTTCGGACTATAAGGTCGGCGATAAGGTCGTCTCCACTTTCTTCACAGATTGGCCTGATGGCAAACCCACAACCACTGCCTTTACGCGCGTACCGGGGGACGGGCTTGATGGCTATGCCCGCGAATATGTTACCGCGCCGGAAAGCTGGTTCACTCCAATGCCAAAGGGCTATAGCTATGCCGAGGCCGCTACGCTGACCTGTGCCGGTGTCACGGCCTGGCGTGCCTTGGTCGTCGATGGACAGATGAAGGCTGGGGCGAATGTTTTGGTGCAAGGCACGGGCGGTGTCTCCGTCTTTGCCTTGCAAATTGCCAAGGCCATGGGCGCGCGCGTGATTGCGACATCCTCCTCCAATGAAAAACTGGCACGGATGAAGGCGCTGGGCGCGGATGAGGTGATCAACTATGTCGAAGTGCCGGAATGGGGTGCCAAGGCGCGTGACCTGACCAATGGTGAGGGAGTCGACCATGTTGTGGAAGTGGGTGGGGCGGGGACGCTTAACCAATCGATCATCGCGACCAAGACCGGCGGCCATATTGCCATGATTGGTGTCCTGACAGGACGCGCTGGCCCGGTGATGACAGCGATGCTGATGGTCAAGCAAATCCGTCTCATCGGCATGGTTGTTGGCAGCCGCCAACACCAACTCGACATGATTCGTGCCGTTGAGGCAACGGGTATGAAGCCCGTATTGGATAAAAGCTTTCCCCTTGCCAATCTCGCCGATGCTTTCCGACACCAAGCCGCAAACGCCCATTTTGGAAAGATCGTCGTTGAAATATAAAGGGAAGGGGCCCGCTTTACTTTGAGGCCATGTGCCAAATGCCCGACCAATTGGCGGGGGGCGTTTTGCGGAACTGGGCAATGCGCGACAGCAATTCTAAACTGGGGCCGTCTTGGGGCGCTATTTCCAGTGCTGCCTTAAGTGCAGTTTGTGCCTTGACCCAATCTGCCTTTTGATACAGCGCCAAGCCTTCTTCATAAAGGTCGAACACGGCACGCTGATCGGGCTTTAGCTCGCCAGCTAGGGCCGCAAGCTCATAAATACCAATAGGGTCTTGTCGCCCTGCCAGAACAACATCGTCAACATGACGCGCCTCAATTGCCGAGCCTGCAAGGCTATAGGTCATCTGATCTATGAGCAAATGCGTGCCATAGACTTTGTTCGCCGCCTCAATGCGAGAGGCTTGATTCACTGCATCACCCATCACGGTGAAGCTGCGCGCGGTCTCGGAGCCGATACTGCCAACGACGACTTCCCCAGTCGACAGCCCAACCCGGAAATTGATGAGCGGGACATCGCGACGCAGCCCAATGACATCGGGGACGTCGGCGCGAAAGGCCTCAAGCCTTGCAAACTGACCCAAAGCGGCGCGGCAGGCAAACTCCGCTTGACGGGTAGCATCGACAAAGGGCGGAACCCAAAATGCCATGATCGCGTCGCCAATATATTTATCGATAATGCCGGATTGATCCCGGATCGGCTGGGACATCGCGGAAAAATAGGCGTTCATCAGGTCGACGAGGGTGCTTGGTGCTAAACGTTCGGCAATTGAGGTGAAGCCAACAATGTCGGAGAAGAAGAGCGTCGCAACCTGCTTTTCACCAACGGATGAATGCTGCGCGCCATCGATCAAGCCGGCCACGATCCGAGGATCAACATATTGGCCGAATGTTTCCTTGATCCGCTCCTTCTCACGCAGGTCATCGATCATGCCATTAAAGGCGTGCGTGACATCGCCAATCTCATCACGGGATGTCACAGGCACATGAGCGTCATCAAGCATGCCCGCCCCAACGGCGCGCGCGCCAGCCTGTAGGCGGAGAATTGGTCGCGTCATGCCACGAGAGATCAGCCAGGCCAACATAAGCCCAACCAACGCTGCAGATCCAATCATGAACATTGTGGCGCGCAGGGCTGTCTCTTGATTGTCGGCGACAATGCGCGCGCCGGCACCGACGAGCGTATCGATTTCAGCCGAGACCGATGCCGATAAGCGAAATACCTCGTCTGCTTGAATTTTGGCCTCATTCATCTTCAGCGCGTCTGCATCACGCGCGCACGCATCCACTATGGTTTTGGATAATCTATCCTGCTGGTAACTGATTTCCGCTATAATCGGCTGGATACGGGCCAAGGCCAGCTTATTCCGTTCCAGCACAGCAATCTCGGCACCTTTAGCGCGATATTTTTCCGCTTCCGTCAATAGTTTTTTCGCCGATTGCCCCTGTGACCTTGCCTTGGTTAGGCAATGCTGGGCTGCCTTGTCGTCAGGTGTTACGAGCAAAAAATCCGCTGTCGTCCGTTGTGCCTGAACGACAGTTTCAAGATTGGCCATTGTTTCGGCTAACGGGAATAAGGCATATTCCAATGTCCGCAGTTGGCGATGCACCTGCTCTGTCGAATGCGCAGACCAAGATGCCGCCGCGACCATCATGATCAATAGACCAAGGGAAATACTAAAAATCTTAAAGCTGATGGATCGAAAGACATGTGCCATTTTTTAACCATGCCTGTTAAGGATTGGCAGCTCAAGAGTGGCTTGTTCACTCCACCACGATTTGCCTAAATTTTACTCGCATCATCTTTAGGTGTGCCAAACCAAATATATGGCCACCGACACGGTTTATATTTCGCGCCAATTTGGCCGCGAAACATTACGCGGAGCCCAGAAAATTGTGCGAGACGAAACGCTTGATCTGCCACTTTGGGTAAGCCGTGATTTACCCAATTTGGTTTTGTGCAGGGCGTTCAAAAAACCTATGTTTTTTTGAGCACGCCTGCAGATTTTGGGGGCGATTGGTGACTTGCGGCGAGGCATTTAAGCTTCGGGGATGGGGGCTTTCTTCATGCTCTGATGCGTGTGAGAGGCAGGCGCCGGGTAGACGGCTAGGCCTCTTCAAAGCTGCTCGCTCGAACAAGATGGGATTTGGGGTTCTATCGGCCCTGATGCTTTGCCTTGCTCTTCCCAGTCGGGCAGAACCTGCCCCCGCAAAACCACTCACAACGCTTGTCGGCGAAACATGTCTCGCGCAGGATCGTGATGATCCTGCATCGTCCCGCATCCTGCCAAAAGATCAGAATATTTTGTGCGAAGGGAGTGTCGTCGGCAGTCTTACCTATGCGCTCATCTCGACACAGAACGGAAATTTGGCTGACGCATTCCAGATGAGCAGAGCCTATTCGGCAATGGTTAAAAATCTGGACTGCGAGCCAGTAAAATCCATCTCGTCCCCGAATGTGTCGTCAACGGGTCTTGTATATCCTTGCCGCCATCGACGCGACGGTTGGCCAACTTTGGTTGTGGTCACAGCGCAAAATAATATCCTTCGGGTGGCCGAAGGACCCGCCTCCGCCTATCTGGTTCTGCGGCATTTGGTAGGTTTCGATGCTGCGCCAACCTCCGAAACTCAGCAAGCTGAGGAGGTGAGGGCTCTGTGGTCGACACCAATTCGCATCGGTGGAACAGCGGACAAAGAGAGGATCGCGAGCTATTTGCGCACAGCGCGCACCTTTGCAGGTCAATCTGATTTTGCCGCTGCCGAGGCTGGTTTTCGCCGGGCATTGGAACTTCAGACGCGTCTTTACGGTGAAGACGATATCGCCACTAATGATGTCTTGATGGATCTTGCCATGTCGGTGAGCAATCAGGGTCGGCATGACGAGGCCGATGCGCTCATTCGTCGAGCAGCCCCCATCGTCGAAAAGTCGCCAAAAGCCTCTGATCGGGCCCGTATGAGCGGGTATCAGGCCTATATTGCGGCGAATAAAGGCAATTATGATGATGCCCTGACCCTTGCCCGCGGCGCAACTGCGCTTTGGCGGGACATTGCGGCGCAAGATGCAAATGGCGGTGGTGCCGTTGGGGCCTTTCAGGCTGCAGGTTCCAGCGGCGCTGAAGCGGAACTGGCAATGGCACTGAACCTTGAAGCCGCGATGCTGTTGCGCACGGGTGATGTTACAAGCGCCTATGCCAGCGTTGCGGAAGCCATGCTGATCATAAAGCGTGTGAATGGCGAGCCCCCTTGGTGGGAGGCAGACCTTCTCGCGACAATTGGTAATGTGAGCAGTGCACAAGGGCGTTTGTCAGCCGCGGAGGCCTATCTCAAACGCGCCATTGAGCTGCGCCAGCAACTATTCGGAGAAGGCGCTGCCACCCTTCAGGCGCGCGTGGCCCTTGGGCGAGCTTATCAGGCCGAACATATGCGTGTGTCGGCAATCATTACCTTTCGCGAGGCGATCGCCGCAGCAAAGCAGTTGGGCAAAGGAAGTGCGCCCTTGCGAGCAGAAGACCTCATTCCATTTGCAGATGCCGTTGTCGAAGAGGCCCAGACTTATGACGACCCGGCGAAAAAGCTTGGTCTTTTTGCTGAAGCATTTGATGCCTTTCAGCTCGTGAGCGCGCCAATTTTCGACCGCACAATGGCGCTGACATCGGCGCGCTTGTCTGCGGAGACGCCGGAATTGGCTGAGTTGCTTCAGCGTCTTGGAACAACGATACAAAAGGAAGGCGAGGCACGTCTGCATCTCGCGACCGAACAAGCCTTGCCTGTTCAAGAAAGAAGTGCCGAAGTTGAGGAGCAATATTCAGCAGAAATTGCAACCCAAGGACAAGCCATCGCTGAACTTCGAAAGACGCTTGCGAACGACTTTCCCAATTATGCATCTATGATTGAGACAAAAGCACTGACCACCGACGACTTGCGCAGTCGTCTTGGTGCGGATGAGGGCATGTTGGTTTACCTCATTGGTCGCACTCAATCCTTCGTGCAGCTTGTTACAAATAAGAAGATCGTCATCGCCCCCATTCCCGCAGGGCAGGCGACACTGACAGAATTGGTTGCACAGTTGCGACGAGGATTGGAAATTCAGGGCTCATCCGTCAATGACTTTGATCTTGATGGCGCTCATCGCCTTTATCGCGATTTGTTTTCCGGCCTTGCTGGCGATCTCTCCGGTCTGAAACGCCTTATCATCGTTCCATCAGGGCCCCTGGCCAATCTTCCATTCGCGCTGTTGGTCACACAGCCGCCGGAAACCGGTCGATATGACTCAGCGCGATGGCTGATTAATGATTTTGACATTTCATATAGTCCAACGATCAAAACCTTTGTTGATTTGCGTTCAACGCGGGTGACGGGGCGTCATCCCCGCAAGATGTTGGCTCTTGGAGATCCAGCACTGGCCCCAGTGCGCGGGAGTCCCTCACAGAAAGCAGCTTTTGCCGGTATTGATGGGCGTTGCCTATCCGATGACATCATTCCGCCAGATCTGCTCCGCTCACTCTCATCTCTGCCGGATACGGGCCGAGAAATTGCCAATGTGTCGCAGGCGATTGGGACGGCTGGAACCGATATTCTGCTCGGTCGAAAGGCAACGGAAGCCGCGTTGCGGGCTCGGAATTTGGCGGATTATCGCATCCTCTATTTTGCGACACACGGGTTATTGCCGAGCGAAATCCGGTGCCAAGCGCAGCCTGGCGTTGTGCTCACGCCGCCATCGGAGCCCGCAACATCGCGTGACTTTGACGGACTGTTTGACGCGACGGAAATAGCTGAGCTGGCGATCCCAGCAGATCTTGTTGTCCTATCGGCGTGCAATACTGCGGCGTCCGGCAAGGCGAATGGCGGCGACTCCCTGTCTGGTCTTGCCGCATCCTTTTTTCGCGCTGGGTCGCGGAGCCTTTTAGTGAGCCACTGGCAAGTGCCGTCAGCCGCCACCAGCGCGCTGATGTCTGCAATGTTTAGCATTATGGCAAAAGCACCAGACATGTCTGTCGACGCGGCTTTAAGAACGGCGCAACGGCGTATGATGAAAGAGACTGGGGCCGCTCATCCTTTTTTCTGGGCCGCATTCGTGGTCATGGGTGATGGCTCGACCAAGCCACTTCAAGTGGAGCAGCACTGATGAGGGGGCTCATGAAACTTTCCCTCTTGATCGTTTGTGTATTAACAGCGGGGCCAAGTTTCCCTGCGCCTATGACGGTCGTTGAAGCGCGTGGTGCCGGTCTTCGGCCCGGAATGCGCGTAGACAGCGCGTCGAGAATTCAGCTGAAGGATGGGGAGCGTGTGACCCTCATCGGCGCGGATGGTCGCGCCGTTACCTTGCGCGGGGTTTATGCGGGGGCAGTTTCTAAATCAGGTGGATCTGCCCAGAACCCTCGAGCTGCGCTTGCGGCTTTGATTTCCACCCGTAACGACCGGGCAAGTCAGGTTGGGGCCGTACGCGCAGGTGCCAATGCCGCGCCGCTTTCTGACCCATGGCTCATCGATATTTCAAGGCCGGGTGCACGCTGCATTCGGGAGGGGCAACGTCCGACCTGGTGGCGGCCAGACGCATCGACGCAGAGCCCGTTTACTGTATATCCACTTGACCGTTCATGGCGCGCAGATTTTGCCTGGGCGCAGGGGCAGAGTGAAATGGCCGCGCCGGATTTGGCCAAACTGGATGGCGTAAAGACTTTCCTGATTCATGTTCCGGGACAGGACAATGCGATTAGCATCAACATCATTCCAGCCGACGTAACAGACCCACTCGTCCTAAGCTCATGGATGCTGGAAAAGGCCTGTGTTCAGCAAGCAGACGCCTATTTCCGCCAGATACAAACAGAGCTTGAAGGCCCAAAAACCAGTCCAGTCTTACCATCGCCCCGTGCCGATGAAGCTGCAGGGAGATTCAAATGAGCAAAGCTCAAAAGCAGGCCTTATCTGCATTCTTCATCGCTATCTTCGCCGCCATCATGGCGGTTTGCGCGGTTCGCTATTTGGCACCCCTTACGAACCTAGAAAATAAGGTCGCCGATATTCGTGTGGCGGCAATGCAGCGACCAATGCCCGCGTCGGAAGACGTGGTTGTCGTTGCAGTTAATGAAGAGACATTGTCAGCCTTTCCTTATCGCTCCCCCGTGGATCGTGGCTTTCTGGCGGACTTGATCACTCAGCTTTCGGGCAAGGGCGCGAAGGTAATCGGTGTCGACATCATTGTCGATCAGCCAACAGAAGCGGAAAAAGACGCACGGCTCAAACAGGTTTTGGACACGGTGCAGACGCCGTTGTTCATGAGTTACACCTCGGCGCCAAACGTGGTGAATGAGGATCAGCTCGCCTTCCTCAATGCCTTCGTGCGGCCAGAGCAGAGGGCCGAAGCGAATTTGCTGTCTGATCCTTTTGATG
>RFSU01000093.1 GCA_009923795.1 Sphingomonadaceae bacterium | reverse complement strand
GGCGATGTCTGTGGCCGCCGGGATGGCCCAGCCCACTCGCAATTCCGGACTTCCATACGTCAAAGCCAAATAAATTGCAGCGGGTGCCGCCATGCCGCCAACAGCCGCGAACATGGGCAAGGTGCGCGCCCTCCAATTTGCCAAATGTCCGTCTAAAAACTCCCGTTTAATCTCTAACCCGACAAGCAGAAAAAATACCGCCATTAGCGCGTCATTGATCCAATGCAGGATGGATAGCGGCCCCAGCATCAGCTTGAGACATCCAAAGTAAAGATCCGCCAAAGGGCTATTTGCAAGAACGATCGCGACAGATGCGGCAAGCATCAACACCATGCCACCTACGGCCTCATGCCGCCAAAGCTCTCCCAAGGCAGAGCGCGGCCTCTGCAAAAGCTTGAGCATCGGGATTCCTCTCAGATCAGGCCCGCACGCTATTCATCTCCAATCAGTTGGTCAAATAGCGGCACGACCTGACTGTCTTCCTGTGCGGTCACAAAGCCGCCGGGCTGAACAAAGTGATCCGCAGGACAATGGCGGACAACACTGGATTGGCGCATACGCATCGGGGGCGCCGCGCGGCCCATATCTGGCCCCAGCATCACTTTAGGGCGCAATTTATGATACAAAGCTTCACCCGGGCGGGATGAACGGCTAGGGCTGTTGGTGATGGATATTTATCTGCCGATTGCCAATATGTCGGTGAACGCGCTTGTGCTGATTTTGCTCGGCGGTGGCGTGGGCATTTTGTCTGGCATGTTTGGCGTGGGCGGCGGTTTTCTGACAACGCCACTCCTGATCCTTTACGGCATCCCCCCCACAATCGCAGCAGCATCTGCAACAACTCAAGTCACCGGGGCGAGTGTGTCGGGCGTCCTCGCCCATTGGCAGAAAGACGGCGTAGATTTTCGCATGGGCGCGCTTCTCGTCCTAGGCGGGCTGTTCGGATCGGTCGCAGGAGCTGGGGTGTTTTCCGTTCTGGAAAAGGCCGGGCAGATGGATACGATTATCGCGATCCTCTATGTTGTACTGCTGACAGGCATTGGGGGGCTAATGGCCAGAGATGCCTGGGCCGCCATTTCTGCAAAAAGGGCCGGGATGAAAATGGCCGCGCGCAAACGTCGCCACCACCCACTGGTTGCAACATTGCCGATGCGGTGGCGCTTTTACGCATCCGGAATTTATATCTCGCCTCTCGCACCGGCCGCGCTTGGCTTTATAGTCGGCATGCTCACTGTGTTACTGGGCGTTGGCGGTGGGTTCATCCTTGTCCCGGCGATGATCTATATCCTAGGCATGGCAACGCGCGTTGTAGTCGGCACCTCCTTATTCCAAATCCTGTTTGTGACGGCCATTACCACCCTGGTTCATGCGCTCACCACGCATGCGGTCGATATTGTTCTGGCGGGCCTATTGCTGATCGGCAGCGTTATTGGCGCGCAATTTGGCGCACGTCTGGCGGCAAAGCTGCCGCCAGATTGGCTGCGCCTAGGCCTATCCATCCTGATCCTCAGCCTTGCGATATGGCTGGTGCTTGGGCTGGGTTGGCAGCCGCGAGAACTTTATTCGGTTCATCCGCTATGAGGCTGCTGCGCCTCATCTTTTTTTTGCCGGCCATGCTGCTGACCTTGGCCGCATCCAATCCAGTGCTCGTGCCCGATGTGTCGCAACGCAAGATCGACATTATCTACAGCTTTACGGGGGCCGAATTACTGCTGTTCGGCGCGATCCTCTATCCCGGCGGACGCGTCCCTTCTGAAAAGGCGGATATCGTCGTCGTTTTGCGCGGGCCAACCCAACCCATTCTCGTTCGTGAAAAGCAAAAGCTGGGTGGGCTAATTTGGGTGAATGCGGAAAGTGCGCGCTTCATGTCGCCACCGGGCTATTATGCCATTGCCTCTTCCCGACCGCTTGATCAGCTTGTGGATGAACGTACTGCTGCCATTTACGAGCTGGGCGTCAAAAACCTTCAGCTGTCGCCCGCCAGTGGAGAACAGCCCGATGTACAGCGACGCTTTGAAAGCGGGCTGATTGACCTGTTCAAACGATCCCGTCTGTATGCCGAAGCACCGGGCATGATTGAGATCACCAACGGCGTGCTCTACCGCGCGCGAATTTCCATTCCGGCGCGCGTTCCGGTCGGCGCCTATGTTGCCGAGACTTTTCTCGTTAAGGACGGCAAAGTCCTCGCCGTAGCCAGCCGCGATGTTCAGATCAACAAGTCCGGCTTTGAGCGTTTTGTTGCGGAAAGCGCCTTGCGACATCCCTTCTTCTACGGGCTGGTGGCCGTTGGCCTATCGTTGCTTTTGGGCTGGGGTGCGGCCGTTTTATTCCGACGGATCGGCTAATATAAATAAGTCCACTTGACCCTTTGTCAGCGCCAGACGAAGAAGATCATCGATCAAGGCCTTAATGGGCATATGGGGGACGCTTTGGATACCAAGAACACGAGCTTGTCGTGGCTGGCGCGACTCATTCGCAAAGTCGTCCTATGGTATTACCATCGGCAAGGCTGGACTGAGGTCAATGCAAATCCAGAGCTTCGCAAATGCGTAGTGATTGCTGCTCCCCATACGAGCAATTGGGACTTCATCTATTTTCTGGGAGCCGCGACCGAACTGAACGTTCCGCTCTCCTTCATGGGCAAGAAACAGCTGTTCCGCTGGCCCTTGGGCCGTGCCATGCGGGAATTGGGCGGAATTTCCATCGATCGATCCGGCCCGCGCAATTACGTCCAGTCGATGGTGGATGAATTTGCCACAAGGGACAGCTTCATGCTGACCATTGCGCCTCAAGGAACAAGATCAAAAGTCGCGCGGTGGAAAACGGGATTTTATCATATCGCGTTGCAGGCCAAAGTGCCGTTGGTGCTTGGCCTAATGGACTATTCTAAAAAGCAAGTTGGCCTGGCCGGCGCGATCTGGCCGACGGGCGATTATCTGAAAGACATGGAAAAGGTGCTGGAATTTTATCAGCAAACAACACCTCGACATCCCCGGCAGGGCAGCGTTGATTTCGGCCAGCTTTAGTCGCCTTGGCCCTTCATCCGCTCGGCGTAACCTGCGGCCATCATCTGTTCCATCATGTCGAACAGGCGATTGGGGGATTTCCGACGGACGCGCGCGATTGTCCGTTCAATTCCGTCCGCAAGGATGATTTCTCGCTCTCCGCGCCCCATAGCACGCAACATTAAACGCACGGCCCGATCAGGATCCATACCCTGTTCAATGGCCCCGTCGCTGACACCCCGTCTGCTGCCATCTGCGGTGACTGCATTGCGCGACACATCGGTGCGAATAGAGCCGGGCGCAATGACATGGACTTTCAAGCCGAGCATCGCCGTTTCCACGCGCAGTGCATCGGCATAGCCGATCAGCCCATGCTTAGCGGCGGAATAGGCCGTACGCATCGGGGAACCAACCTTACCCGCCACGCTGGAGATGAAAACAAACCGACCCGATTTGCGGGCAGCCATGCGCGGCAAAATCTCTTGTGTCAGCGCGATGGGAGCCAGAAGATCAACATCAACGACCTTCTGATAAACCGGGAATTGCGTTTCAATCGCGAGGCTGCGCTGGGAGATGCCGGCATTGTTGATCAGGCAGTCCACGCCGTTGCGCCAGCCCCAAGCCTTCTCAACCAGCGCTGGAAGAGCAGCATAGTCCGTTGTCTCAAAAGGCAGTACAAGACTTCGACCTGGCTCGCAGGCAGAGGCGACCTCTTCTAGTGCGCCAAGATTACGGCCAGATAAAATGAGAAACGCCCCCTGCTTCGCCAATTGGCGCGCAAAGGCGGCTCCGATGCCCGATGAGGCACCCGTGATCCAGATAACTTGGTCTTTGAACATGGCAGGCCCTCTCCCAAAGGCCGTTGCTGGTGGGCGCTGACGGGCTCGAACCGCCGACCCTCTCGGTGTAAACGAGATGCTCTACCAACTGAGCTAAGCGCCCCCTGCACGGTAAAGCGCGGATTAGCGCCTTTTAACATATCGTCAAGGGAATTGCCGCGCTTCTGTGCTGCGCTATTGCGACAATTCCCTGATTGGATCCGTTAGAATACCCGTTAACGAGGACGCCCACGTCGAAACAAATTGATCACTGCTAACAAAGCAACAGCGCCTGCAAGCGAAACCAGCAATGCTGCAAGGGAGAAGGCACCCGATGTGATCGGCGGCGCCCCGACCAGGGGAGAAATGATAAGCCCTGCAAGTACAGCACCAACAATCCCAACAACGATGTTGAGAAAAATTCCCTGCTCAGCATCTGTACGCATCATAATGCTTGCCAGCCAGCCCAAAACGCCGCCGACAATGATGATATAGATTATCGTCATAACCTTACTCCTTCTTCTCAGGGATTACCCTTTTACGTAGGACGGCGTGGTTCGGCCGATGACACCGTTTCAGACTGCCACCTTCGCCTCTGCCAATTGCACTGCTGGCGTATCGCCTTGAACAAGCGACGTTCGCAGGCGTCGATAGACTGCGAGCGCCTGGCCAATCACTTGATCCATGTTGAAATAGCGATAGGTGGCGAGCCGACCGACAAAGATGGTGTCGGTTCCTTGAGCTAGGCCATCATATCGCTTGAAAAGAGCTTGATTTTCTGGGCGGGGAATAGGGTAATAGGGATCACCATTTGCCTCTGGATATTCATAGACAATGCTGGTCTGAACTCCAGCCTCCCCCGTTAAATGGCGGAACTCAGTGATACGGGTATAGGGAACATGTTCTGAGGGATAATTGACAGTGCCCGTCGGCTGAAATTCAGATTGAGGCAAAGTGCGGTGTTCAAATCTGAGCGACCGATACGGCAGCTCACCAAAGCAGCAATCAAAATATTCGTCGATCGGCCCAGTCCAGACCATCCGGTTATTGGACACAAGATCCGCGACATCCGCATACGATACCCCAAGGCGAACATCTATATTCGGATGGGAGAGCATCCGTTCAAACATCGCGGTATAGCCATTGGCGGGCATCGCTTGATGACTATCTGTAAAATAGCGATCATCCGTGTTGGTACGCGTCGGGATGCGCGCAGTGACGGAGCGATCTAGCTCGGAAGGATCCAGGCCCCATTGTTTGCGCGTATAGCCCTGAAAGAACAGGGCATAAAGTTCCCGACCAACGGCCGAGACAACAACATCTTCAGATGTGCGGATGTTATCTACTGGCTCACGGCTGCGTTCCAGAAATGCGGCAGCTTCCTCCTGTGTTGTTAGCGAGAGACCGTAAAGCGCGTTGATCGTTGTCCGATTGATGGGGATTGGAACCAGCTTGCCGCGCACCTGCGCCAAGACGCGGTGCTCATAGGGGCGCCAATTGGTGAAGCGGGAGAGATAGTCGAACACCTCGTCCGAGTTGGTGTGAAAGATATGCGGGCCATAACGGTGGATTAAATGGCCGACCACATTGCGTTCATCATAAGCATTGCCCGCAATATGCGGACGCTTGTCAATAATAAGCACCCGCTGACCGGCGTCTGCGGCCAATCGCTCGGCCATCACAGCACCTGCAAAGCCTGCGCCAACGATGAGAAAATCATAATGCGGCTTTGCAACTGCCCGAAGCTTTGCGAGCGATGCTGCACGAACAAGCCCCGCCTGCACAAAGACAAGCATAGCCCGATATGTCCGATCCCAAGACACATCGGCCAACATCCCATCAACCTGGGGCAACCAATTTGAGCGGTCTTGCGCGAGTAGTAGAGCTGCGTCGCACGCCGCAGCAAAGCCTTCGGCTTCATCCGCGATCAAAACGCCCGCCAATTTCCCATAGCTGCGCTCAACATCCCGAACAGCGGTGGAAATAACTGGGCGTCCTGCCGCCAGATATTCTGGCGTTTTCGTAGGACTGATGAAGCGGGTTGAGTTGTTGCGGACAAAGGGCATCATCGCCGCGTGCCAACGGCCCAGACAGCTCGGCAATTCGTCATATCGCGCTGGGCCAGTATACCGGATGTTGTGGCGTTTAGGCAGCGATGCAGGGTCAATCTTTACGGTGGGCCCAACAACTTCAAAGCTTATGTTGGGCCTCAAATCGGCGACACGGGCCATAAGGTCGCTATCAAACCGCTCATCCACTACGCCGTAAAATCCTATGGTTGGCGGCGCGTCCGCCTTTGGATGCATCTCCCGCGCTTGAACGAAATGCGGAACATCAACCGCCGAGGGAAAGGGCTGCACATTAGGGTGCTGCGCGCTTTTCGCCTCATTAAGACTATAGCCACCGGTGAACACAATATCGGCAGCCTGAAACAGCTCTTGTTCAAGCTGTGGCAATTCTGGTGGCGAGAATTTAAAAGCCGACAGTTCATCCATGCAGTCGTAAACCGTAAAGGCAGCATTGAGATGCTGAGACATAGGCAGCATCATTGGCGTATAGAACCAACGCACTAAATCGCCCGGCTTGCTAACCAATGCCTCATTCAACAGCGACCGCAAAAGGCGTGTTCGCGCCTCGCCCTGCACATTGACTGGCAGATGTGGGGTCAGGATCGTGACCCCACTTACATCCTGATGCGCAACAAGATAGGCGTCAGCGTCCGTATCGAGTGGCTCTTCCCAGAAGAACACATCAAAATCGCGCGCAAAGCGGCTCATGAGATGCTGCGGCCTTTGATAAACAAAATTCCACCGCAAATGGGAAAAGCAGATAAGCGTAGGGCGAAATGAGATTTTGCCGTTGGAGGCTTTTTGGCCTGATTCAGGGACGGTTCTATTAGCATTACGCAGCACGTTCATCAGTCTCCTATTCGTTATACCCAAAAGCCCGAATGGCAGCTCTTCACAGGGCCGATTGGATGAAACAAAACCAATGAGAGCGGACGCCGAAGCGAAGGTTGTGATTCAACACCGGAAGAGCTGCTTCGTTCCGCCAATCCCTGACTGATTCACTTGGGTTAGGAATGGTTCAAACACTCAGGAACCCAGTGCGTGCCAAGCCCGCGAGATATGTTTTGCACTGCTGAATGCTGAAGGTCGCAATCATTATATCCAAATTGCCCATGGGTTGAGGCACACGCGGCTAAGCGCTAGTAAATTTGGGATAAGAAGGCCGAACAGCAGTTGGCGTGGGATAGGAGAGAGCAATGGCGACCGATTTTGATATGGTCATTCGTAACGGCACACTGGCTGATGGAACAGGTGGCCCTCTTCAACAGGCTGATATCGGCATTCGCGGCGGAAGGATTGCCGCAATCGGGGGCGTCTTAGGTCGTGGGACAGAAGAAATTGACGCCCGCCACAAGATTGTCACGCCCGGCTTTGTTGATGTGCACACCCATTATGATGGGCAAGCTATATGGTCAGAGCAGCTTGCCCCATCATCATCGCATGGCGTCACCACAGCAGTAATGGGCAATTGCGGGGTCGGTTTTGCACCCTGCCGTCCTGAAGATCATGACATGCTGATCAATGTCATGGAGGGTGTCGAGGACATACCGGGTGTTGTCATGACCGAAGGGCTTGATTGGGATTGGGAGACTTTCCCGCAATATCTTGACCGTGTCGCGCAAAGCCGACGCGATATCGACGTTGCCGCCTATCTGCCGCATTCGCCGTTGCGCGTTTATGTGATGGGACAGCGCGGGGCCGATCAAGAGCCGGCCACAGAGGCTGATCTGGCCCAGATGCGTGCCCTGACCCGTGAAGCCATGGCGGCAGGCGCACTTGGCTTTGCCACCTCGCGGCTGTCGATCCACAAAACTGCAGATAGCGGGAGCATTCCATCATTTGACGCAGATGTTCGGGAGCTTCAGGAGATCTGCCGCGGCATGCGAGATGCTGGGCATGGCACCCTCCAAATCGTTCTGGATGCCTTTCAGGGGTGGGACAAGGAATATCCGATTATTGACACTTTGGTGCGCGACAGTGGTCGACCGGCAACATTCACGCTGGCCTCTGGCAATGACGGCCCACCAAGGTGGCGGATGGTGCTTGATATGATGGCGCAAACTAAAGCAGTTGGGGGAGCCGTCACCGCTCAGGTCATGCCCCGCCCGATTGGCCTGATCAGCGGTTTGGAGCTATCCGTCCACCCGTTCATTCTCTGCCCCAGCTGGCAAAAGATCGCACATCTCCCGCTGGCCGAAAAGGTGGCGGCCATGCGTGACCCGACATTGCGGGCGGCGTTGTTGAGTGAAACACCCGAGCCAGGTCACCCCTTTAATGCCCTTGGGCGCAACTGGCGCTGGATGTTTCCGCTTGATAATCCGCCAGATTACGCGCCGCCGCCAGAAACCAGCATCGCAGCCTTGGCGCAGATGCGCCGCATCAGCCCAGAGGCTGTAGTGTATGATCGCTTCCTTGAAACGCAGGGCAAGGGCCTGTTCCTTGCCGCGTTGGGGAATTTTGAAGGCGGCACGCTCGATTCTGCTTATGACATGCTCACCCACCCAGATTGCATTCCAGCATTGGGCGATGGCGGCGCGCATTACGGCGCAATTTGCGACGCGAGCTATTCCACCTTCCTTTTGTCCCATTGGGTGCAGAAAGCAGGCCCGCAGCGCATTGAACTTGAGCAAGCTGTCCACATGCTCTCTGCTAAATCGGCCCGCGCAGTGGGCTTGCATGACCGGGGCACTCTTCATGTCGGAGCAAAGGCGGACATCAACGTGATTGATCTGGATCGCCTGAGCATCTCCTTGCCGCATATCGTGCATGACCTGCCTGCTGGTGGTCGGCGGCTTGATCAAGCGGCAACCGGATATGACGCCACGCTTGTGTCAGGTACGGTCATCCGGCGCCATGATGAAGCCACTGCCGCAAGACCGGGAAAACTTGTGCGCAGTGCGCCAAACTGATCTAACGACCAGTCCAAGCAGACGCCTTTGCGCAGCAGGCATGGGCCAATGAACCAAGGCGACACTGCGTCTGCATCCTGAAAGGTGATCGATGAGCGACGAAGATTATG
>RFSU01000092.1 GCA_009923795.1 Sphingomonadaceae bacterium | reverse complement strand
CACCCAGTGGAACTGGTGGCTAGCCTATCACAAACTGATGAGCAACGCCTGAGAAAAGCGAGAGTATTGAAGACATGACCTGGATTACCCAATCAACCGCAGCCCCCGATTCAACCACAATTCTGCGCGGGCTTGTCTCTCGTAAGCGGGTGGCGCTGGGCTCGGCCATTTATAATCGCTTGCTTGAAACCTTAAATGATGAAGCTGCCGCACTTGATGAGCGTCGGTTTGATGACTGGGTTGCCATGCTGTCCGAGGACTTGATCTATCAAGCCCCCATCCGACTGACCCGCACTGGGGCGAACAAGGACCGCGACGTTATGCGGACCATGTTTCACTTCGATGATGATTACACATCAATCCTAATGCGCACCGGCCGATTGCAGAAGAGCGCTTGGGCCGAAGACCCGCCCTCGCGATGCCGTCGTTTCGTTACCAATGTTCGTGTTGGCCAATGCGAAGCACCTTGCGAATACGAAGTTGTCAGCTATCTTTTTCTTGAGCGCAGCCGTGGCGACAACCCTCAAAACGAAAATCTGACTGCTGAGCGTCGTGATGTATGGCGCGAGGTGGATGACACATACCTGCTGGCCAGAAGGGAAATCATTGTGGACCAATCCGTGCTGGGCATGTCCAATTTCGCTGTGTTTCTTTAGCAGTTATGAGCGTCGGCGCCTCCCCTCAGATTGTCGTAGTCGGCAGCGGTCTTGCGGGGTTCGGGGTTCTCCGTGAGCTGCGCAAGCTCTCGCCTGAGGCTCGGTTGATAATGGTGACGCTGGAAGACGGGCATTTCTATTCAAAGCCTGCGCTTTCTACAGCTCTCGCCAAAGGAAAGAATGCCGAAACACTGGTCACGTCAAGCGCGGAAAAAATGATTTCCCAGTTGAAGCTGGATGCCCGTATCGGGCGGGAAGCCGAAGCAATTGATAGGACTAGCAAAGCGCTCTGTACGACGGGCGGCCCCATTCCTTACGATGCGTTGGTGCTCGCCACAGGTGCCCTGCCGGTCCGTCCATCTCTAGAGGGGGACGCTGCTCACCGCGCCATCGCAATCAACCAGCTCGATCATTATGACAGGTTTCGCAGCGAGTTGCCCGATGGTGGCCGTGTGCTGATCATGGGAAGCGGCCTAGTCGGAACCGAATTTGCAAATGATCTGGTGACCAATGGATATCGCCCCGTGGTGGTTGATATGCTGTCGCTGCCTCTGGGGCAGTTGGTTCCGCCCATCGTAGGAGAAAAGGTGCGTGACCACCTGGCTGCAGAAGGCGTCGAATGGCACCTAGCCCGCAAGATCGTTGCGATAAATTACGCACAACCCGGTCCCGGCTATGTTGCCACTTTGGACAACGGGACACAGATCGAAGCGGATATGGTTCTTTCTGCGGTTGGTCTCCGCCCGAATGTCGCTCTTGCGCAAGAGGCGGGGCTCGAGGTCGGCATCGGCATCAAAGTCAACCAATATGGCCAGAGCAGCGATCCATACATCTTCGCTATCGGCGATTGCGCGGAATATGAACACGGTCTATCCGCCTATGTAACGCCGATTATGGCTGCAGCGCGTGGGGTCGCCCCTTCCGCTTTAGGCGCGCCATGCGAAATTCGCTTCCCACCGCTTTCGGTGCAAGTGAAGACAACCCTGTTCCCTATCAACCTGTTGCCGCCTTTACGATCGGCGGCGGGCGCTTGGCATGTACTCGAAGACGATGCGGCGGGCGGCAAATACATCTTCGTCGATATGGACAATTTTGTGCGCGGCTATGTTCTCACGCAAGAAAAGTGCGAACAACGCATGGAAATGGATAAAATGATTGGAGAGAAAGCATGACCCGCTTGCTGGAGGGAAAAGTGGCAATCGTTACTGGCGGGGCCAAGGGCCTCGGCCATGGAATTTCACGCGCGTTAGCAAAAGAAGGCGCGTCGCTGGTCATCACTGGCCGCGACGGTGCTGCCACTGAGACAGTTGCGGCGGAAATCGAGCGTGACTTTGGGACGAAAGCCATCGGCATGGCGGCAGATTCGGGCGTTAAGGCGGATGTACTCGCCTTTGTGGATAAGGCCGTAGAGAGTTTTGGGGGCCTCGACATCCTTGTCAACAACGCATCTTTGCTGTCGTCCGGCGTGCTGATGGAGCATAAGACTGACGAAATGCTGAAGCGCACGCTTGAAATCGGTGTCTGGGGAAATTGGTGGGCAATGCAGGCCGCTTTCCCTCATTTCAAGGCGCGTGGCGGCGGCTCTGTGATCAATTTCAGCTCGATTGATGCGCAAACTGGCGCCTGGTTGCATAGTGATTATAACATCAACAAGCTTGGTATTGTCGGCATGACGCGCAGCGCCGCAGTGGAATGGGGCCGTTTCAATATTCGCGTAAACGCGATTGCACCTACCGGGCTTGGTCAGGTATTTGCGCAACTGGTAAAGGATGTTCCTGGATTCCTCGATACCGTGGTGGCATCCAACCCATTGAAAAGAGCAGGCGATCCAGAAATAGACATAGGCCCCGTGGTCGTATTCTTGGCATCGGACATGTCGCGGTTCGTCACTGGCGAAATGATCAATGTCGATGGAGGCCAGAATCTCCCTGGCTATGTAAGCATCCCGCACAATCTAGAAGAATTGGAAAAGGGTGCCACATGAGGCTTGTCGCCGCTGAAATTGAGGCTGATCCCAACCCGGACGTCGATCTATCCCCCAGCGTGATCCGTATTTTAAGCGGTGCACTGGATGCGATTGCCAGCCGGGGTGTGAAGCGGCTGTCGATGAGCGATATCATTGATGCCAGTGGCGTCTCTCGCGGGACCATGTATCGCTATTTCTCTAATAAGGATGAAGTGCTGGTCGCGGTTGCTGAATTTGTCTGCGTCGGCTTTGAAATTGGCGTCCGTGAAGCGGGAGAAGGCATTGCCGATCCCATAGAGCGGTTCAAATCGGTCATGCGCTTCTATGGCCGCTATACTGTCGAAAATTCACCAGGGCGTGTGTTTGAAGTAGAACCAGCCTTTCATCTCGCCTTCTTCCGTAGCCGCTTTGGCCGCTATAAGTTAGCTGTCCTCGACGCTCTGCAGCCAACCTTCGACCATCTAGACGGGCTAATCGGTGAACCGCTAAACCGAGACGCATTTGTTGAAACGTTGGTACGGACCCAACTCAGCACCGTGCTGATACCAGCCAGCGATACTTGGAACGCTCTTTGGAACGATACCGCTGCGAACGTCGAAAAATGGGCGTTGAAAATCGCCGCGTCACATAATTAGACTAAAGAAAGGAAAGACAATGGCCAGTGTAGCACAGATTAATACCGAGAGTTTCTCGACGTTTGCGGACAAGGCGACAGCCGATGCAATGGTCGCCAAAGCAAAAGAACTACGCCCTCTTCTGATGGCGGAAGCACCGGCCGGTGAAGCCAAACGCGCCCCTACTGCTGCGGTGGAAAAAGCGTTGTTCGATAACAAGATACTATCGGCGTTGCTCCCCAAGCGCCTTGGCGGCGTTGGGCTTTCCTTCACTGATTTTTGTCGCATGCAGATTGAGATCGCCAAGGGTGATCCATCAATCAGCTGGGTCGTGCAAATCATCAACGGCACCAGCTGGGTGACCAGCCTTGCGCCTGATAGCGTACAGGACGTCGTCTTTGCCGATGGCCCCACAACAGTGTGCGGCGCCTATAACCCTCCGGGCAAGGCCCGCAAGGTTGATGGCGGTTGGATTATCAACGGATCTTGGCCTTACACCTCAGGCTCACGCCAGTCAAAATGGGCGCAGCAAGGTGTTGTGCTGGAAGGTTATGAAGGTCCAGTCGTGCCAGGTATCAGCATGTGCTATATTCCTTTTTCTGATCTAACGATTAAAGACGCTTGGTATGTCACTGGCATGCAGGGCACCGGCTCGGACATCAGCATTGCGACAGACGTGTTCATCCCCGAAGGCCAGATGGTCTTAATGAATGAACGCGCTGGCCAGATTGACCGCACCAAGCGTCATTTCGGTGCGCCGTCAGATCTTCTTCCAGTCGTACCTGTCGTACGCACAACTGGGATTGCTCAGTTGATTGGTGCGGTGGAAGCGATGCTGGAAATAGTGACAGCTGAGTCGGTCAAGCCCGTTTTGACGACCCAGATCGGGCCCAGAACGAACTCTGGCGCTTACATGCGTGACCTTGGTGAAGCTGCGGCCATGCTCGACACCGCCAAGCTGATCCTTTTCCATCTGGTTGGCGAATTTGATCGTATCGGCCTTGCCGGAGCGGAACTGGCGCTCGAAGACAAGGCCCGTCACCGTGCACAATGCGCTCAGATGATTAAGCTTGTGCATAGTGCATCAGAATCGCTCATGTTTCAGTCCGGATCATCTGCCTTCATGCTTGACAAGCCGATCAGCCGTTATTGGAAAGACGTTTCCATGGCCCTGCGTCATATCCAGAATATTCCAACGATCGGGTATGAAATCTATGGCCGCAGTATCGCCGGCGGGGACATGATCTCGCCCCCTGGGGCTTATTGATCGCCAATCAGGCGCGCGCGGAAGAATGATAGTATTTCATCGCGCGCCTGGACGGTGGGTTGTCCGGCTTCGTTGATCAGATGCAGCGTTACCACGCTGTGTGGTGTTTTAAGAGGCGCATCCGGATTTGCGGCTGTATCGGGAAGCACCTTGCCGATAAAACGGTCTCCCAATACATCTTCATAAGCGGCAAAACGCTCGGCCCGACAGAATCTGTCGCCCTCAAAACGGTAGGCAAGAACGGAAAGGTCCTCAGCTTCCATTCTGGCGTTTACCGCTGCAAGTTCTTCCGGCGCGATCGCGAGCCCGGCGGCATTGTGCATAGGCAATGAAGGCTGCGACATCACTGGGGCGATCACCGCTTTTTCCATCATCATCGACAAAGCGAAATTTCCAGTGAAGCACATGCCGATCGCGCCAACGCCTCTCCCTCCACATTCCTTATGCGCCAGCGCGGCTAAGGCGCGAAGCCATTGGGTGACAGGACTTGAGGAATTGCTTGAGAATGCCCGAAATTCTTTGCTGATACAGGCTCGAGCTACTGTCATCATAGTTCTGCCCTTGCCAGGAAGGACGCCGTCCACACCGAAGAGCGACGGCATGAAGACGGTCAACCCGGCATCCCGAACCCACCGCGCAAATCGCGCTACATAGGGGCTAATCCCGGGCATTTCCGACATCACGATAACGGCAGGCCCCCTGCCTGTTACATAGACCTTCTTCGTCACGCCGTTGAGGTTTACAAAACGAGCTTCGAAATCGTCGAGTGGATCGATAAAATCAGGATGTATGTCCCGCATCTTTAGTCCTTTGACATTCAAATGATCAGGCTTTGCGCGATCCTCATAGGCGTTATAGGTCCGCGCCTCGTCAAATAGCGATTATGTTATCATAGCTTCCGTTTGCGAAGTTAGTGAACGTTATTACAAGTCCAAACATCGCAAGAATCGCCTTTACGCCCGTCAAACAAACATACCTTATGGCAGGTTCGCGTTGCATGTAGAGCACGCAAAAATCGAAATGAAACCTCAGATGTGAGAGCCTTGCTATGAGCAGCCCGAAACTTGATCCGCTTGACCAGATGGTCCTCGACTATTCACTGGTCACGAATGGATATTCCGGAAACGCCCCCAACAACCCCTATCCGATGCTGGCGGAAAAGCGTTCCAAATGCCCTGTGATGCAGGGCGATGTCCTGCTGGAAAACATGGTGCCCAGCATGGCCGACTATATGATGACTGGGCGGCCAACAGTCAGTCTGTTCCGCTACAAAGATATTCATGCTGTCTTAATGAACCCTAGCGATTGGCTAAGCCATATCGTGGGGGACGGATTCGGCGCCGCAGTAGACAACATGTTGCTGACCGCAATGGACGGCGCAGATCATGATAAATTCCGCGCCACGCTCCAAAAGCCATTTATGCGGTCCGAAATTCGCAAGCTTATCGAAACGATGATCCGTCCAGTCGCAGTGAACGAGTTTATCGCTCAACTGCGACCAAAACGGAAGGCCGATTTACTCCGCGAATTCGCGTTACCCTTCCCTATCCGCGCGATGTATGCCTATTTCGGGTTCCCACATGAAGAAGACCTGCTATCCAATTTGGCCAGTTGGGCCATTCAGGTAGTCGCTGCACCTCAAGCCGATCCGGAGATCGCAAAAATCACGGTGCCGCAGTCTCTTGTGGCCGGCCAATCAATTTACGATACCTTGCTGCCAATCGTGCAAGCATACCGCATGCGCGGCGAAATGCGCATCGATATCCTTGGATATATGATGCAGGTTGAGCATGAGGGTAAGCGCTTTACCGATGAAGAGATTACCGCTTTCATCCGAATGCTTCTGCTCGCTGCCGGTGAAACGACAACACGTAGCATCGCCAATATGATCGTGCAGCTACTGGAATACCCAGACGTTTTAGAAGAAGTACGAAATGATAGAACTCTCGTGGCCAAAGCAGTAATGGAAACCATGCGGCGCGATCCAACAGCGGCCGCCTTGGCACGCGTTGCAGCACGTGATCTGGAACTCAACGGAACAAAGTTTACAAAGGGCACTGCGGTCCTTCTCTCCATTGCTGCTGCCAATCGTGACCCCCAAACATATGAAGACCCTGACCGACTTTGGCTAAAGCGCCCGATGCGCCCCCTGCTAAGTTTTGGCTTTGGACCACACATGTGCATGGGCATGCACATGGCACTTGCAGAGATGGAAGTGGCGCTAAACGCAATTCTAGATCTTCCAAATCTGAGATTCGACCCTGCCTACCCGCGCCCAGAGATCCGTGGGCTAAATATGCGGGGTCCGGATGCTGTTCACGTACTTTGGGATTAATTTCTGTAAAGACCCATACCATCGAAGGGTGGAACTAATCATGATATACAGTCACAGTAATTGATCAGCGGCGCATCGAATAATAAATTTGATGTTGAAATAGGAAAATTGGATGCGCAATAATATGCTTTCAACTCTCTATAAATCTTTGAAATTGTTAGAATATACACGGCCGAATTTACATCCTTTCGAAACAAGAAAATAGATCGGAATTTCTGTTCAACGGTATTATAAATGTGGACTTAAAGCGTCAGGGAAATTTATAGCTCTCTGCGATTTGAAGACTGGAAGTTTTGCGAAAAAGAAAGTTGTTAAATTAAAACCAAAATAACAATTGGGACTCCCATGAAGAAACTTTATCGCGATGCGACAGCGGCGCTGGAAGGGTTGCTGCACGATGACATGCTGATTGCAGCGGGCGGCTTTGGCCTGTGCGGCGTCCCTGAACGGCTGATCGATGCCGTCGTAGCATAGGGCGTGAAGGGGCTTACGGTCGCATCGAACAATGCCGGTATCGACGGCGAGGGCCTCGGCTAGCTACTGCGCACCCGCCAGATCAAGAAGATGATGTCGTCCTATGTCGGCGAGAATAAAGAGTTTGAGCTGCAGTATCCGGCAGGCGAACGACGCTGCAGCAAAGACCGGAATAGTTTGGCTCAGTAATGTAGTTGCGCTGGAGGGCTCAGCCTACGGCATCCAATCCAACGTCATACTGCCAACATCGGGAGACACGCGCCTCGCCCGGGAGATGAGTTCCGGTTTCATGGAAATCCCGGCGATCGCTGCAACGGACGGCTGGGTCTCGCCTGCCGGGTCGGATGCATCAAGCGTTGAACAAATTGCAGCCAATTTTGCCATAGTTTCCGGCATGAGCTCGTTCAGTGAACCGATGTGCGTGTAAGAAGAAATATCAGAGTCTACTCGAAGCGGACGCAAACAAGGCATCTACCGGTAGATAGATTTTTACCCCACCTTGCCTTTGTTTAGCTTGATCTAAAGTGATCGCAGATGCAAGCCATAGTCAGCGTGAAGCGCGTGTTCGAATAAAGCGTAAAGTCCCGGGTTTGGTCCGCCTCACTGGGGTGGATATCGCCAATGTGCAGATGAGCATGAACCCACTCGATGAGGTCGAGGTCGCGGAAGCGATCCAACTTATGGGAAATGTTATGATTCCCGAGATCATCGCGCTCAGCGTCGGCCCGACCAATAGGCAAGGATTGACCAATTTCGACCCGCATAGGCAAAAATTCGCAATCGTGCCCAGCCACGCGTCCTAAACAAATCCAACGCGCGCCCCGCTCTCCCGCCGATGCACTCGATCGAGTTGTTTGCCGAGTTCCAATCGGACGGGAGCGTAATCTGCGTGCCAGCCGTAATAATGATGACTTTGATGGGCATGGCTTACGCTCTCTTGAACTCATCAATTTCGGATTTGAGCTCTTTGACCGCTTCGATCAGCAGAGCAGTCAGGCGCTCGTAGCGGACCGCCTTATGCCCCTGAGCGTTCTCGCCGACGATTTCTGGTAAGATTGCCTCGACCTCTTGAGCGATGACACCAACATCCGCCCGGCGAACGAAGTACCCATCCTCACCCCCTTGATGGTCGATATAGACTTGGCACCAATCATAGCGGACACCGCGGATCTGGCAGAGAAGGCCAAGCGCATCAGCAATGGGCCGGACATTCTCCTTCAGCCGGGCATCGGATGCATAATAGGCAGTGACGTTGTTGGTTGCTCGTATTTCGCCTGCGACAGCCGAGGCCGCCGTCCCCACGCCCAGCGAGTTGACCTGATAGTTATTGGAGGTGTTGAGCCCGTTGGCAGTGGTTGCCGTTGCAGCCGTCCCCGAAATAGAAATCCCCCAGGTCCCAGTTGCGTTCGTACCTGACGTACTTGGTGCCCCCACGCTGTTATAGCTGATGGTAACGGCTGAACTTCCATTAAAGGTCGAGCCTGAAGCGGCACCCGCGCCACCATTGTTAAAGGTTAGTGCATTGGCAATGGCCGATCCGATCTGGATGACAGTGCCGCCCACATTCTTCGTATAGAGCTTTGCATCAGCCAAATTGACCGCAAGTTCACCTGGTTGAAGCGAAGCG
>RFSU01000091.1 GCA_009923795.1 Sphingomonadaceae bacterium | reverse complement strand
CGACATGGCAACCGATTTAGAAGCAGCTCGTGCGCTCCTCTATCTGGCCGCCGCCAAGGTGACGGCGAATGCGCCGGACAAAACCAAGTTTGCGGCAATGGCCAAGCGACTGGCAACCGATAGCGGCAGCGACATCGTCAACAAGGCGCTTCAGCTGCATGGCGGCTATGGCTATTTAATGGATTATCCCATTGAACGTTTCTGGCGCGACCTGCGCGTTCATTCTATCCTTGAAGGCACCAACCAGATCATGCGCATGATCATCGGGCGGGAGCTGACACGGGTATGAGCGACGTTCTGACCCGCATTGAGGGCAAGGCTGGTTTTCTGAGCCTGAACCGACCCAAGGCGATCCATGCGCTGACGCTCGACATGGTGCATATCATGACCGAAGCGCTCTTAGCATGGCGGGATGATCCAGCCGTTGAAGCGGTTATCATTGATCACGCAGAAGGTCGTGGCTTTTGCTCTGGCGGCGATATCGCCTTTTTGCGGGCGTCCGCGATGGAAGATGCCGGCGTTTCAGGCCGCAAATTCTTTCATGATGAATATCAGATCAACCATTTGCTGTTCACCTATCCAAAGCCCGTTATTGCCTTCATGGATGGCATTACCATGGGCGGTGGCGTTGGGATCAGCCAGCCCGCGCGGCTGCGCGTTGTGACAGAAAATACGCGCTTTGCCATGCCGGAAACCGGAATTGGCCTGTTCCCCGATGTGGGCGGCGGCTGGTATCTATCGCGGCTGGAAGGGCGTATTGGCGCTTTCTTGGCGTTGACAGGTGCGCGGCTGGATGGCGCAGAATGTTTGGCGACTGGCCTTGCGACGCATTATCTGTCGGCCGAAAGCCTCATCGACGCAAAGGGGCGCATTGCCGAAGACCCAAGCCGGGTGGACAGCATTTTGGGGTCGCTCGCCGTCGCGCCGCCAGAGGCGCGGATCATGGCCAATATGCCGCAGATCAACCGCCTGTTCGCGTCGGATCGCTATGAAGATGTGATTGCCGCGCTGGAAGCGGACGGATCGGATTGGGCGGCCAAGGAATTGGCGACGCTCAAGACCAAATCTCCGCAGACCTGCAAAGTGGCGCTCCGCCAATTGGCTGAAAGCCTCAATTGCGCAGATTTTGCGGCGAATATGGTCATGGAATATCGCATTGCCTCGCGCGTGCTGTTGCGCCCCGATTTTACAGAGGGTGTTCGCGCGGTCATTGTCGATAAGGATAACCAGCCCAAATGGACGCCACCCACGCCGGACGCCGTGACGGACGATTTGCTGAATGCGATCTTCGCGCCCCTTCCTCCCGAAGAAGAATGGAAACCCTTATGAGCTATGAAACCATCCTTGTGGAGCAGCGGGACGCCGTGACGCTGATCACGCTTAACCGTCCGCAGGCGCTCAATGCCTTGAATGCGCAAGTTCTGGAGGATCTGATTGCAGCTTTCGCAGCGTTTGAAGCCGACCCGTCTCATCGATGCGCCGTCATTACTGGCAGTGGCGAAAAAGCTTTTGCAGCCGGGGCCGACATTAAAGAAATGGCGGATAAGCCCGCGGCGGAGTTTTACGCGGATGATTTTTTCAGCCGCTGGACGAGTCATGTTGTCAAAACCACGCGCAAACCCTGGATTGCGGCCGTCAACGGCTTTGCGCTGGGCGGCGGATGTGAATTGGCGATGATGGCAGACTTCATCATTGCTGCGGATACGGCCCGATTTGGCCAGCCGGAAATCAAGCTGGGCGTTGGCCCCGGCATGGGCGGATCGCAGCGCCTGACGCGGGCGATTGGTAAGGCAAAGGCTATGGAAATGTGCCTGACAGGCCGCATGATGGGCGCAGAAGAGGCTGAGCGCGCTGGCCTGGTTGCGCGCGTCGTGCCGCTTGCGTCGCTGGTGGAAGAGGCGTTGAAGACTGCCGCAGATATTGCCGCGATGCCGCCGCTTGCCACCATTGCGAATAAGGAAATGGTGAACGCCGCCTTTGAAACCACGCTGGATCAGGGATTGTTGATGGAACGGCGCATCTTTCAGGTGCTGACCGCGACGGAAGATAAGCGTGAAGGCATGGCGGCCTTCATTGAAAAGCGGCCCGGCAACTGGACAGGACAATAAGCCATGAAGATCGGCTTTATTGGCCTTGGCAATATGGGCAGCGGCATGGCGGCCAATTTGGCGCGCGTAGGTCATGTGGTGAAGGCCTTTGACCTGTCCAAAGATGCCTTGGCACAAGCCAAGGCGAAGGGCTGTGCCCCTTGCGCCTCCATCCGGGAGGCGGTGGCGGATGCCGATGCCGTTGTGACGATGCTGCCCAATGGCAAGATTGTCGCCCAAGTCTATGCCGAGGATGTGATTGGCCATGCGCCGCGCTCCGCTACGTTGATTGATTGTTCCACGATCGACGTTGACACGGCTGTCCAAGTCGCGCGGGATGCGGCCAAACGTGGCGGCTATGAAATGGTCGATGCGCCGGTCTCTGGTGGGATTGCGGCGGCGACGGCGGCCAGCCTGACCTTCATGGTTGGTGGCACACCGAGTGCCTTTGGTCATGCAGAGCCGATCCTTGCTGCAATGGGCAAGGCGGTGATCCATGCCGGAAAAAGCGGCGCAGGGCAGGCGGCCAAAATCTGCAACAATATGATTTTGGGCGCGACCATGATCGCGACCTGCGAAGCCTTTGTGATGGCGCAAAAACTCGGTCTTGATCTAAAAACCTTTTACGACATTTCGTCCAAGGCCTCAGGTCAGAGCTGGTCGATGACCAGCTATTGCCCCGTCCCGGGTGTTGGCCCGCAGAGCCCGGCAGATAAAGGCTATCAGGGCGGGTTTGCGACCAATTTGATGCTGAAGGATTTGTTGCTCGCGATGGAAGCCGCAGAGCAAGTCGACGCGGTTGTCCCCATGGGTGCGCGCGCAGCAGAGCTCTATCAAGAGTTCGCCAATTTGGGGCAGGGCAATATCGACTTTTCCGGCATTATCCGCATGCTCGATGCCAGCGGACAGGCCGACTAACGCCCGTCTGGCCGCCATCTCAAAAAGTGTTGAAGATGGCGGCCCTTAAGGCGGGGTGTTAGATCCGCTTCCCGTCGCGCGCGAGGACCATGTCTTCGCGATTATTCTCAAAATCGCTCGCGTCATGGCGTTCCCGCAACTGTGTTTCGGGCCGGCCAAAGGTGCGGTTGACCATGCGGCCACGAATGACAGCCGGTCGCGCGCCGACTTCTGTTACCCAGCGGTCGAGATGCGGATATTCATTCACCGACAGGAATTCTTGGCAGTTATACGCTTCACGCATGATGGCCCCGTACCAAGGCCAGATTGCCATATCGGCAATGGTATAGTCATTCCCGACCATGAACTGGCTTTTGGCCAGATGCGTGTCGAGCACATGCAATTGCCGCTTGGTTTCCATCGCGAACCGATCAATCGGATATTGCATCTTAAACGGGGCATAGGCGTAAAAATGGCCAAGGCCGCCGCCGACATAGGGGGCAGAGCCCATTTGCCACATCACCCAATTCATAGTCTGCGCCCGTTTGTGCACGTCTGTTGGCAGAAATTCGCCAAATTTTTCGGCGAGATAAAACAGCATGGAGCCGCTTTCGAACAGATTGACCACAGGGTCGACCGAATAGTCACGCATCGCCGGGATTTTTGAGTTGGGGTTGATGGAGACAAAGTCGCTACCAAATTGGTCGCCAACGCCGATATAGATCAGCCAGGCATCATATTCCGCGCCCGGATGTCCCTTGGCCAGCAACTCCTCCAGCAGGATGGTGACTTTGACGCCATTGGGTGTGCCCAGCGAGTAGAGCTGGATCGGGTGTTTGCCGATGGGGAGCGTGGCCTCTTTGGTCGCGCCAGAAATGGGCCGGTTGATATTGGCGAACTGGCCGCCATTGGCCTTATCCCACACCCAGACTTTGGGTGGCTCATAGCCCGGTGGCTGATTATTGGCGGTGTCGGGTTGGTCGGCCATATCTGTTATCCTCTAATGCACCTTGCCCGGATAAAGTCCGGATCGATTGGGCTTCTATGCCATTAGCCTGTGAGCAGCGCCAAGCCTTAAATCGCCAAATGCTGACCAAAAGAGGGGATGTGCGCCTCTCGACCCGAGCGCGCTTCGCTGGTAGCGGGTCAAAATGACCAGCGATCATCATCAGACAGATCCCGCTCTTACGGATCATTTCCGACAAGCCATGCGCAGTGTTGCCTCGGCCGTCTACCTCATCACCAGCCGCGGAGACGAAGGGGATGTCGGCATGACCGCAACCGCTGCCTGTTCCTTAAGCTTTGATCCCATGTCGGTCCTGATTTGCGTTAATCGTTCAGCCTCGATCATGCGGACGTTGGAAACATCACAGCGGTTTGTGCTCAACATTCTGAGCAGCGCGGATGCGGGCGTCGCCACCGCCTTTGGCAGCCCTGCAGGGCGCGCCGATCGCTTTGCGGGCGGGGATTGGTATGATCTGGACGGGATGCCTGCGCTCAAGACCAGCCTCAGCAGCATATCCTGCGACATTGCCAGTGGGATGGATTTTGGCACGCACCGGATTTTTGCTGGCACAGTGCGGCATGTCGATAATCGGCCGGGGCTTTCGGAACTGCTCTACTGCAATGGCAGTTTCCGGGGTTTGAGCGCTGAGTGATCTGAAAAAGGGGGTGCCCTTTTAGGAGCCTTTCCATAGGGGCCACCACCAATTCTCATGCGCCAAATACCATGAAAGCGTGTCGGCCAAGCCATTTTGGAAGGTGCGCTTTGGTGCATAGTTGAGCTGGGTGCGTGCCTTGCTCTCATCAATTGCATAGCGCCGTCCAGCCTGTGACGGACATCACCCATCGGACATGCCGCCTGGCCAGGCTCCACTTTTTTGGTGCAGTGTGAGGCGTTTTGGCAAGGGCGACGCCGGTTGGGGTTGTTCGGCATGATTTGGGCCTAGGGGCCCGGACAACTTAGCGGTAAACTTCGCCGTGGGTGCCGATGTTGATTAGGTGAATTTCTCCATCGGTGACCAGCAATTCAAGTGTAATCCGGTGGCTCATGTTGATTGAGATTGAGTGGAGGCCGACAAGTTTGCCGCGCAGCGCGTGGAGGCGCAGGGAGGGGTGGTGAGGATTGGCCTCCAATAGCTGTAGTGTCTTTTCGTACTGGCTGAGGAGTTGCGGGTTTCGCTTGAAGAACTTGACTGCCCGGCGCTCATACTGCGCCGTGCTGATAATTAGCCAGGCCATGGCTCAGCCGAGCTTTTGCTTTAGCCGCCGGATATGCTGCCCGGCGTCCTCCCTTACGAAGCGGCCAGCCGCGATGTCTGCGCGGCTTTCGGCAAGGGCCGCCTCGAGTTCGCACTCCCGCAGGTGGTTGTAGTGTTCGGCGTCTACGACGACGTACTTTACCTTTCCCCGCACCGAGATTGTCGCCTCTGGCTGCTGGGCTAGGGCGCCCTCTATGGCCTTAACACCGTGAACTTTAAGGTCATTGGCCGCAATCGCACCCATAACAGTACTCCCAATAATGCTGTTATTCGTACTATAGGCGCCTGCCTCAAAATGCAATAGGCTCTAATCTCGGCGTCGTGTGGGGCTGGCGTGCTTGCGCCGAGTTGGCGTACTCAGGCGGCGGACAGGATTTCGTCAACAATAATGTCTTCAGAGCGTGCGCGTGCCTTTGCCAGATCGTGCGACGTCTGCATGCGCATCAGTGCAGGTGTTATCGGGTGTTTGCCCCCGGCAACGGCGATCAGGGCATCAGATTTTCTCCGCCTGACTTGCCGATGTCGCAGTCCGCCTGCGACTTTGTTACAGCAAGATCCTTCCAATTTATGCCGATTGAGGCAACTCTTAACCGCGCATGGATTTTGCACACGCAATAGTTTGGTGAGGCGGATATGGGCCGTGGCGTCTGACTGCGCCTGTCGAACCGCGTTGGTTACTAGAGCCTAATCTGCGCCGAAATTTAAACGCAATCTCTGAACGTGTCATAAGACAAATTTCTATTAAAAATATTTTATTGCAATTATGCAAAGCCTAATTAGATTCGGATCCAATTAAATTGGCGAGGAAAATTACGATGAAGACGACAGCGACACTGATTTGCGCCGCGGCGGCGATGATTTCATTTCCGGCTCAGGCACAGAATTCAGCCGCGGCCGCAGCGCGCGCTAATGTGGCGGCGGTGAGGGCTGCAGCCGTACAGGTCGTCCAGACTAAGGGTTCGAAAGACGCAGTGGATGCCCTCAAGACCGCAGTCGGCACCGTTAAGGCAGACGTCCAAGCCGTCCGGGCAGATGCGAACGCTGGCAAGCCAGAAATTGCGGCCGCCTACTACGAGGCCGCACAGACAAAGGCGACGCTCGCATTCTTGAAATCACTTGCGGCTGCCGCCAAAAAGCCAGCCGGCAACTAATTTAACACAGCCGATTTTGCCGGTGCGGAGCCTGTTCATAGCCCTAGTGTGCTCAGGCTTCGTAACCGTGCCGGCAAGCCTGAGAGCTCAAACTAAAGATGTAGAGGGCGTTGTATTAACTTCGCCCCTGCCGGCTCTCACGAAGCCGACGCTATCTGTAGGCTTTGATGCCTCAACTGGCCGATATGGCGACACGGATGCGACCGGCACCCTAATATTGCCCGTTAGCGCAAGATTGCCCGTCAGCAAAAGCCTCACCCTGTCGGCGAGCATATCGCGCGTGCAGATATCCGGCCCAAATGTGGTTGTCGGCGCTGACGGTAGGCCTCTGCCTGGGGTGGGCTTAGTTCGATCGACCCGCTCGGGAATTGGTGATTTATCTCTCGGCACCACCTGGGAAATTCCGATAAAAAGCGACAATTGGTCTATACAGGCCTCGTCCCGGATTAAGGTTCCGATGGGCCAAAAATCGAAGGGCCTGTCGACGGGGAAGACAGATTTTTCAGGGAAAGTTGAAGTCACCTATATATCTGTTCCGTTCGCGCCATTTGTGAGCGTCGAATACCAGGTCTTGGGAAAGCCAGAGGGTCTCGAACTTCGAAACACGGTTAACACGTCAATCGGAGCGGCCTGGATTAGAGGCACAAGTGCCATAATCGCATCTTACGACTATAGTGGCTCGATAAGCCCCCTAGTAAAAGACGGGCACAGCCTATTTGGCGCCTACAGCGTGCCTGTTTCTGGCAAGATGCGGTTAACTCTGTACGGCATCAAGGGCCTGTCGGCGGGCAGCCCCGACATTGAGGGTGGGGCGGTAATCAGCTTAACCCTGTAGCCCAGGCAGTTATGGCGTCGGGCTAGAATATGGCCCCTCAAGTGAGGCCTTATCGGGAGTTTACCTCCAGGGGCTGCCTCACACGCCGCGCGGTAAAAATATTAAATGCGGCAGTCGTAAGCATGGACAATGTCTAAGCGACTTCTTAACATCTTCTTGATTTAAGGAGATTATTTGATGCGCCACCTGCTCGCTCTTGCCCTCGTCGCCTCTGCCAGCATGGGATTGTCCGCATGCGCCCGCCCGGGTCCGATCCAGACGGATCGCACGCAATTTACGCCAGACGGCACGTTTCAGCGTAAGGCGTATAGCCAGGCGGTTGTGTTGACTTTTGACAAGACAGTCACAGTCTTCCGCGAGGCGGGCTACACCCTCGACATTGTCGACCGCGCGACGGGTCAAATCAGCGGCCGGCGCGGGAAGACGGGCGACAAGGGCGCGCAGAGAAGTGACGATTTGCGCTTTGTGGCGCTCGTTCTGCCCGGTTCTGGCGACGTGGGAAGTGTTTTGAACCTCAAGTTCGTGCAGGTCTCACCCGTGGGCGTGCCCGTCCTCAACCGCGCCAAGGCGGAAGTTGTGCTGACCCAGCCGGAATTATACGCCTATGTGTTCAGCCGCATTAACTGACACACTATAGGCATGGCCGTGCGGGGGAGCCTCGCTCGCCCCGTGCCGTGATGCTTCTGACAAGTAGAATGATATTCTAAGTCGCGCTTTGCCCTATGTGCGGGCGTAGTTGTCCGCATAGCGTTGAATGTCATCTTCCCCCAGATAGCTTCCGGTCTGGACTTCGATAATCTCAACAGGCTCGCGGCCGGGGTTCTCCAGCCGGTGGATCGCGCCCTGGGGGACATAGATTGACTCGTTTTCAGAGACGATCCGGGTGTCCTCGTTAATAGTAACCTTGGCGGTGCCCATCACGACAATCCAATGTTCCGCGCGATTATTGTGGCTCTGGAGGGAGAGTGCGTGGCCCGGCTTGATGCGGATGCGCTTCACCTGAAATCCATTCCCCATAGCCAAGCTTTCAAACCATCCCCAAGGGCGCAGTTCACGCGGGCTTTTTTCCGCTTGTGGGGCATGCTCCGCCTTCAAGATGTTGACGGCTTCTCCCACCCGCTGACTTTGCGATTTAGGGGCGACAACAACGGCGTCACGGGTGGCGACGACGATCATATCTTCCAACCCGATGCCGACCAGCTGGATCGTCTCCGCTTCAGATCGCAGCAGGCTGTTTGCGCAGCCCAAAGCCAGGCTGGGGCCAGAGCAGGCATTCCCGTTCGCGTCTTTTTCGCTGTTTTCCCAAATGCTTTTCCAATCGCCGAGGTCCGTCCAGCCCTTGGAATAGGGCATGACACACAGATTGTCCGCCTTTTCCATAATGGCATGGTCAATCGAGACATTGAGGAGTGGGGCCCATGGCTTTGGCGCAAGCCTTTGGAAGCCAAGGTCTGCGTAGGCCTGCTCGACCGACTGCGTGACCCCGGACAGGCAATCTGGCGCGTGTTTGCGAAAGGCGTCGACCATGACTGCTGCCGAGAAGAGAAATATCCCCGCATTCCAAAGATATCGCCCGCTCTCAAGCATGTCTTGGGCGACGTCGAGCATTGGCTTTTCAACAAAACGAACAAGGGGTTGCGCCACCGTTTCGTTCAGGCTGTGCGCATTTTCCAATTCTAGATAGCCATAGCCCGTCTCCGGGCGCGTGGGCTGAATGCCAAATGTGATGATCTGGCCAGCTGAAGCCGCGGTCGCCGCATTTAGGACCGCCTCTTCAAAAGCCTGTGCATCTGTAATCAAATGGTCTGAGGGCAGCACCAGAATAAGGGCATTTGTGTCCTGTTGTGAAATAGAGAGTGTCGCAGCGAGGACGGCTGCGGCGGTATTGCGCGCGTCCGGCTCGATCAGAATGGATCGGGCAGAGGCGCCGCATGCGTCCAATTGATCCAGCACCTCAAACCGGACTGCGTCTCCCGTCACAACCGTGGCGGG
>RFSU01000010.1 GCA_009923795.1 Sphingomonadaceae bacterium | reverse complement strand
GGCCTTGATCTGGTTCGGGCCGCCAAGGCCAAGGGCCTTGCCATCAGCTGCGGCATTTCGCCGACGCATCTCTTCCTGTCGGAAATTGCCATTAATGATTTCCGCACATTTGCCCGATTAAGCCCACCTTTGCGGTCTGAGGCGGATCGTCAGGCCTGTCTTGAAGCCATAAGCGACGGCACGATTGATGTCCTCTGTTCTGCCCACGACCCGCGCGGGCCAGAGGCAAAGCGGCTTCCCTTTGCCGACGCCGATCCGGGGGCTGCGGGGGCGGAAACCTTGCTGGCGCTCGCCCTCGGCCTCGTCCGCGACGGCCTTGTCTCAATGGAACGGCTGTTTGAGCTATTGGCGCTTAACCCATCGCGCCTGCTGGGCATCGACAGTGGACAACTGGTCCCCGGCGCACCGGCGGATGTGATCTTGTTTGATCCCGGCACCCCTTGGCAAATTGATGCAACGAAATTTGTGGGGCAAGCGGGCAATACCCCCTTTGACAAAATTCCCGTTCAGGGCCGCGTGATCTCCACGATCAAGGGCGGCCGCATCCTCGGCTAGCGCCTATTGGTCGTCCAAGACCCACGACGCGCGGGGATAGCCCATCGCGAACAGAATGGCCGTCAAATCGCCATGATCCACTCGGGCTGGTGCGGCGGCGGCTGTTTTCGGCTTGGCATGATAGGCAACGCCAAGTCCGGCCGCCTCAATCATCGGAATGTCATTTGCGCCATCACCTATGGCTAAGCTGTCTGCAGGAGACAGGCCAAGGTCGATGACCGCTTGCTCCAGAACCTGTTTCTTGGTTGCAGCGCCGACAATAGCGCCTTCCACTGTGCCACTGAGCACACCGCCGCTTATGCCGAGGCGGTTGGCGACCGATCGGTTAAAGCCAATTTCTTTGGCCACGGGTTCGGCAAAGCGCGTAAATCCGCCAGAGACGAGAATGGCACTGCCGCCCTGCGCCCGCACGGTGCGCACCAGGGCGCGCGCGCCCGGCATGATCTTCACGCGTTCCGCCAAACACTGATCGATGGCTGATTCTGGCAGGCCCTCCAGCAAGGCGACCCGACTGCGCAATGCCTCTTCAAAGTTCAGCTCCCCACGCATGGCGCGTTCGGTGACTTCGGCAATTTGGGGTTTAATGCCCGCATAATCCGCCAGCTCATCGATGCACTCAATGGTGATCATGGTTGAGTCCATATCGGCGACGATCAAGCGGCGCGCCCGGCCTTCGCTGCGCTGAACAATGGCATCTGCTTTCGCAAAAGCGCCCTCGGCTGCTGCCCGAACGGCGGCGGCATCCCCCTCAAAATCAAGGTCGATGGCCTTCAGGGGGTCAAGCCAGCGGGCCGCACGGACATTTGCCCCTGTGGCGGCCACCATGTCGGTTGCAGTTGACATATCCCCTATATCGAACATGTCTGCTGCGATGAGCGTTGCTGTGAACATGAACTTTCCCGATCCACCCGTTACCGTCGCGCTCATCGCAGGGCCGACGGCCAGCGGCAAGTCCGGATTGGCGCTCGCCTTGGCGCAATTGACCCCGGCGACCCTCATCAATGCCGATGCAAGCCAAGTTTATAGGGATTTGCGCGTCCTCTCCGCCCGCCCTTCGGCAGAAGAAGAAGCGCAGGCCCCGCACCGCTTGTTCGGTTCGATTGATGGGGCAGATAGCTGTTCTGCGGCGCAATGGGCCACGGAAGCACGCGCCGCCATATTGGACAGCGCGGCGCAAGGGCGGCTGCCGATTCTCGTTGGGGGCACCGGGCTTTATCTACGCACCTTATTGAACGGCATTGCCCCGGTGCCAGAAATTGACCCCTTGATCCGCGCCGATATTCGCGCCCTTCCGCTGATAGACGCCTATCAGGCTTTGGCGCGCGAAGATGCTGAGGCGGCGAGCCGCCTATCCCCCAATGACAGCACCCGCATTTGCCGCGCCCTTGAAGTGGTGCGATCCACTGGCCGCCCGATATCCGACTGGCAGAGCGACCTTGTGGGAGGAATTGGCGATAAGATCCGCCTGCACCCCCTCATCCTGCTGCCCCCGCGGGATTGGCTTTATGCGCGTTGTGATCAGCGCTTCGTCCAGATGATGGAGAAGGGCGCAATTGAGGAAGTCGAAGCCCTGCTTCACCGCGACCTAGACCCTGATTTGCCTGTCATGCGGGCCATTGGCGTGCCGGAAATTGCCGCGATGCTGTCTGGCCAGCTTTCCCGCGATGCAGCAATTGAACAGGGCCAAAGAGCCACCCGCAATTATGCAAAGCGCCAGTTTACCTGGTTTCGCAATCAGTCTCCGGCTGAGTGGCCGCGATTGGAACAAGCATTAGATAACGACTTGATCGATAAATTTGCAATAAAATTACGCGAAGACGCGTTGACATAATCATTTGTTGTCCTTAGGGCGCTCGCTTTGCGTCATTTCTGACGCGGTGCAACAGGGGCGCTTTGGCGCGTAGGAAAGTAGACATGTCTAAGGAAAGGTCAGGAGCCAATATCCTCATTGAGGCGCTGGGCGATCTCGGCGTTGAGTTGATTTTTGGCTATCCGGGCGGGGCGGTTCTCCCCATTTACGATGCCCTGTTTCAGCAGAAGCGCATTCGCCACATTCTTGTGCGCCACGAACAAGCGGCCACCCATGCGGCCGAAGGCTATGCCCGCGCGACGGGGAAGCCCGGCGTTGTGCTTGTGACTTCTGGCCCCGGCGCGACCAATGCCGTCACGGGCATTACCGACGCCCTGATGGATTCTATCCCGATGGTTGTCATCACCGGGCAAGTGGCAACACACCTGATTGGCAGTGATGCGTTCCAAGAAGCCGATACAGTTGGGATCACGCGCCATTGCACCAAACATAATTACCTCGTGAAGTCGCCCGACCGGTTGGGCGATATCATTCATGAGGCCTTTCACATTGCGACAACGGGCCGCCCCGGCCCTGTCGTTGTTGACATTCCAAAGGATGTGCAGGTCGCAACCGCGCCTTATAAAAAGCCCGGCACGATCCAGCACCCAAGCTATCGCCCGCAGGTAAAGGGCGACACCAAGCTGATTGAAGCAGCGGTTGAGATGCTGGCGGCCGCAGAGCGCCCCATTCTCTATACCGGTGGCGGGATCATCAATTCAGGCCCCGCGGCCAGCCAAATCCTCCGGGAACTTGCGCGCATCACGGGTGCGCCTGTTACGTCGACATTAATGGGGCTTGGCGCGTATCCGGCGTCGGGCGATCAATGGCTCGGCATGCTGGGCATGCACGGGACGTATGAGGCCAATTGGACGATGAACCAAGCGGACCTTATCCTCTGCCTTGGCGCACGCTTTGATGATCGGGTGACGGGCCGTCTGGATGCTTTTGCGCCGCATGCCAAGAAGATCCATGTCGATATTGACCGCAGTTCCATGAACAAGACCGTGCGGGTTGACCTCGGCATTGTCGGCGATGTCGGCCGCGTGATGGAAGATATGGTGAAGCTGTGGAAGGCACGCCAGCATCCAAAGCCTGACCTGACCAAATGGTGGGCGCAGATTGACGGATGGCGCGCGAAAAAGTCGCTCTCTTACCCGACCTCGACGACCGAGATCATGCCCCAAGCCGCCGTGCGCGCCTTGTGGGAAGCGACCCATTTGAAAAATCCCATCATCACAACCGAAGTGGGTCAGCACCAAATGTGGGCGGCCCAGCATTTCGATTTTGAATCGCCCAATAAATGGCTCACCTCGGGTGGTCTGGGCACGATGGGCTATGGCCTGCCCGCCGCCATCGGCGCGCAATTGGGCAACCCCAATGCGCTGGTCATCGATATTGCGGGCGAAGCCTCTATCCAGATGAATATTCAAGAATTGGCAACGGCGACCCAATATCGCCTGCCAGTCAAGATCTTCATTCTGAACAATGAATATATGGGCATGGTCCGCCAATGGCAGGAATTGACCTATTCCAGCCGCTATTCGGAAAGCTATTCCGATGCACTGCCCGACTTTGTGAAATTGGGCGAAGCCTATGGCTGGAAGGGCATCCGCATTGAGACTCCCGATCAGCTGGAAGCCGGCATTGCCGAAATGATCGCGCATGACGGGCCGGTGATTGTCGATTGCGTCGTTGCAAAACTTGCCAACTGCTTCCCGATGATCCCATCGGGGGCGGCCCATACCGATATGATCCTTGCCGATGACCAAGTGTCTGGCGAACTGGACGACGAAGCAAAGGCGCTGGTGTAACATGCATATCAAAGAAGGCCCCAAAGAGCGGCACACCCTGTCCGTCACTGTGACGAATGAGCCCGGCGTTCTCGCCCGCATTGCGGGCATGTTCACCGCGCGCGGCTATAATATTGAAAGCCTGACGGTTGCGGACATTACCGAGGATGACTCGATCAGCCGCATCACCATCGTCACCGCAGGAACACCGGCCGTTATTGAGCAGGTCGTCGCCCAGCTGGATCGCATGGTTCCGGTGCATAAGGTGACCGACCTCACCCTGCTCGGCGATCATGTGGAGCGGGAACTGGCGTTGGTGAAAGTCGCCGGCACGGGCGATCACCGGATTGAGGCGCTGCGCCTTGCCGAGGTTTTTCGGGCCAATGTCGTGGATACGACCATTTCAAGCTTCGTGTTTGAAGTGACGGGCGCATCGACCAAAATCGACCGTTTCGTAGAGCTGATGCAGGACATTGGCCTTGTTGAGGTTGCACGAACCGGGATCGTTGCTATGGCCCGGGGGAAACTGGCCATTTGATGAACACCCTCTCCCTCATGGAGAGCAAGGATTTTGAAGGGAATAAAAATGCGCGTTTATTATGATCGTGACGCCGACCTGAAGCTGATCGAAAACAAGAAGATCGCAATTGTCGGTTATGGCAGCCAGGGCCATGCCCATGCTCAGAACCTCCGGGATTCGGGCATTAAGGAAGTTGCGATTGCGCTGCGCCCTGACTCTGCAACGGCGGCCAAGGCCGAAGGTGCTGGCTTTAAGGTTTTGTCAAACGCGGACGCTGCCGCCTGGGCCGATATCATCATGATCTTGGCCCCCGATGAGCATCAGGCCGCCATTTGGGACAATGATCTGAAGGGCAATATGAAGCCGGGCGCGGCTCTTGCCTTTGCCCATGGCCTCAACATTCACTTCGGCCTGATAGAAGCACCCGCCGATATCGACGTGATCATGATTGCCCCAAAAGGCCCTGGCCACACAGTGCGCGGTGAATATGTGAAGGGTGGCGGCGTGCCTTGCTTGATCGCCATTCATCAGGATGCCTCGGGCAACGCGCATGACATTGCGCTTGCTTATGCCTCTGGCGTTGGTGGCGGCCGTTCAGGCATTATCGAAACAAACTTCAAAGAAGAGTGCGAAACCGATCTGTTCGGCGAACAAGCCGTGCTGTGCGGTGGCGTCACCCACTTGATTCAGGCCGGCTTTGAAACGCTGGTCGAAGCGGGCTACGCGCCGGAAATGGCCTATTTTGAGTGCCTGCATGAAACCAAGCTGATCGTCGACCTTCTCTATGAGGGTGGCATCGCCAACATGCGCTATTCCATCTCAAACACGGCGGAATATGGCGACATTAAAACCGGCCCGCGCATCATCACCGAAGAAACAAAGAAGGAAATGAAGCGCGTTCTCGCTGACATTCAGTCGGGCCGCTTTGTGAAGGACTTCGTGCTTGATAACCGCGCCGGTCAGCCGGAACTAAAGGCCAGCCGCAAGGCAGCAGCCGCCCACCCGATTGAAAAAGTCGGATCGGAACTGCGCGCAATGATGCCTTGGATTGCCAAGAATAAGCTGGTCGACAAGGCAAAGAACTAATCCAAGCCTGCCCTGACACAGGGCTGACTTGACGAATTGAAGGGCGGCCCCGACATTGGGGTCGCCCTTTTTCTTTTGCCCAAAGGATCCCCCCATGAATAAGTCCCTCTTGCTCGCCCTTCCCCTGCTCGCGGCGGCCCCCATTTTGGCGCAGAGTGGCGCGCCGCAACTTCCAGGTGTTGTCGATCCGTCGCGCGTTGCCGCGGGCACCTATGCGGTCGATAATCACCATGCGCAGATCCGCTGGACCGTGAATCACTTTGGCTTCAACGATTATTTCGGCATTTTTGGTCAACCAACCGGAAGCCTCAAGATCGACCCCGCCAAACCCAATGACGCACAGGTCAACATTACCATTCCGGTTGCAGAGTTGGCGACATCGCGCGGTGACTTAACCAAGCACATGATGACTGCAGATTTCCTTGATGCGGCAAAATATCCAACCGCGACTTTCGTCTCAACCAAGGTGGAGGCCAAGGGGAATAAGGCCAAGATCACGGGCAATCTGACCCTTTTGGGTGTGACCAAGCCCGTTATGCTCGACGCGGAATTTACAGGCGCGGGAGCCAACCCCATGTCCAAGAAAGCAACCATCGGCTTTCATGGATCCACCACGCTGAAGCGCAGCGACTGGGGCATGGCCAAATATGTTCCGCTGGTCGGCGATGACGTGAAGATCGACATTAGCATTGCATTTGAAAAATAGGGCCTCGGCCCTCCCCCATCCCCTCCCGCTTGCGGGAGGGGATGGGGGAGGGCCGAGGCCCTATTTTTCAAATGCGTCAAGTTGCCTCTTGAAACCTTTTGAAATCCTGCCAAAATCTTCCGTTCAAAAGATAGGATAGATGACCATGGCAATTGAACATGTCGATGCGCTGATCGTTGGCGCAGGGATTTCTGGGCTTGGGGCGGCTGTACACCTCAAAAAGCTCTGCCCCGGCAAGACATTTGCCATCATGGAGCGTCGGGAAAACTTCGGCGGCACATGGGATTTGTTCCGCTATCCCGGCATTCGTTCTGATTCCGACATGTACACGCTCGGCTTTCGCTTTAAGCCATGGACATCGCGCAAGGCGATTGCGGATGCACCGGCGATCATGGGCTATCTCAAGGAAACCATTGCAGAGAATGATCTTGGCAAGGACATCCGCTATAATAGTCATGTGAAGAAGGCCAATTGGTCAAGCGAAGACGCCCGCTGGATCGTTGAGGGCACGCGCGATGGCAAGACGATGACGATCAGCTGCAATATGCTCTTCATGTGCGCTGGCTATTATAATTATGATCAGGGCTACACGCCTGACTTCCCCGGCATGGGCGACTTTAAGGGCCAGATCGTCCATCCGCAGCATTGGCCAGAAAAGCTCGATTATCAGGGCAAGAAAATTGTCGTGATCGGCAGCGGCGCGACCGCAGTCACGCTCGTTCCCGCCATGGCCGATGCCGGTGCGGGGCATATGACGATGCTGCAACGCACGCCAACCTATATGGTCTCTCGCCCGGCGGAAGATAAGTTCGCACTCGGCCTGCGCAAGGTTCTTCCATCTAAGCTCGCTTATGCCGTTACGCGGTGGCGCAATGTCTTGCTGCAACAGTTTATGTTCAAGCTGGTGCGCAAGCGCCCGGAGCAATCGGCCGAACGCCTGATCGGCATGGTCAAGGACATGCTGCCGGAAGGCTTTGACGTCGCAAAGCATTTTACACCGCCCTATAATCCATGGGACCAGCGCCTGTGTCTTGTCCCGGACAGCGATTTCTTCAAGGCGCTCTCAAATGGCCGCGCTTCGATTGAGACCGATCATATTGAACGCTTCACCGAAAAGGGCATCCTGCTGAAATCCGGAAAGGAGCTTGAAGCAGACATTATTGTCACGGCGACTGGCCTCAACATGCAAATGCTCTCTGGCCTTGAAGCCTATGTGGATGGAGAGCGGTTCAATTCGGGCGAGCGGATTCTCTACAAGGGCGCAATGTTCAACGATGTGCCCAATTTGCTCATGTGGTTCGGCTATACCAATGCCTCTTGGACGCTGAAGGCCGATCTGACATCTGAATATGCCTGCCGCTTGATGAAGCATCTGGACGCGACAGGCACCAAGATTGCCGTGCCAAGGCTCAAGGGCCAAACGGTTGAGCTTGAACCCTTTGTCGATTTTTCATCCGGCTATTTTGAGCGCGCTTTGGGCATCCTCCCAAAACAAGCGACGACCGCGCCTTGGAAGCTGAATCAGGACTATGTGAAAGACATTCGCAACCTGCGCTTTGGCTCGCTTGAAGACGAAGCCATGTGCTTTGAAAAGGCGCACAAGGCCTCCACCAAAGCGAAGGCTGATGCATTGCTGGAGGCGGCTGAGTAATTACCGCATCTTGGAAAAGCAGGTCCGGATCTCTTGCACATAGAGGTCCGGCTGCTCCCAAGCGGCGAAGTGGCCGCCCTTATCCAGCTCATTCCAATATACGATGTTGTGCATCACCGCTTCGGCCCATTTGCGGGTGGGTCGCATAATTTCCTTCGGGAAAATGCTCACCCCCGTGGGTACATGAATTTCCTTTGGCACAAAGCTGCCAAAGCTTTCCCAATAAAGCCGCGCGGATGAGGTCGCATTACCCGGCAGCCAATAGAGCATGATATTGTCGATCATCTCATCCAGCGTCAGGGCATCTTCTGGCGCACCCTGATTGTCCGTCCAAGACCACATTTTTTCATAAACCCAAGCCGCTTGCCCGACGGCCGAATCCGCCAGCGCATAGCCCAAGGTCTGCGGCCTTGTGCTTTGTTGCTTGGAATAGCCCGAATCCCAATCCTGATAATGCTTCAATGCCATCAACGCCTGCATCTCTCGCGGGCTGGGGGATTGCATATCTTCCGGCGTGGGCCGCGCCATGGGCATGTTGACGTGAATGCCAATGCACCCCTCTGGTGCTTGTTGCCCAATTGCGCTGGTGACGGCCGATCCCCAATCGCCACCCTGTGCGGCCCAGCGCGTATAGCCAAGCCGCGCCATCAACACCGCCCAAGCCCGTGCAATACGCTCAATTCCCCAGCCGGTTTCCTTTGGCTTATCGGAGAAGCCAAAGCCGGGGAGCGAGGGCAGCACCAAGTGAAAGGCATCCTCTGCCCGCCCGCCATGGGCCACAGGATCGGTCAGCGGGCCAATGATTTTCATAAATTCCAGCACCGATCCGGGCCAGCCATGGGTGATGATCAGCGGCAGGGCATTGGCTTCTTTGGAGCGAATATGGAGGAAATGAATGCCCAGCCCATCAATCTCAGTTTTATACTGGCCCAGCGCATTCAGCCGCGCCTCACAGCGCCGCCAGTCATAATGATGTCGCCAATGATCGACCAGCGCGCGGACCTTGTGGAGCGGGGCACCCTGGCTCCAATCCTCAACCAATTCCGCCTCTGGCCAGCGGGCATGATCAATCCGTCGGTGCAAATCCTCCAGCGCGCTTTCAGGCATATTGAGGATAAAGGGCGTAACGGCATCCGACATGTCAGCGTCTCCATGGCTATATCTGGCCATCAGACACCAAGACGCGGCCCGGCACAATATTTCAGTGCATTTCTAATCTGGACATTCGCCAACCTGCGTCGCATAGGAAAACCACATATGCACACGCAGACGGCCCTTCTTCTTCGACTTACGCGCCCTTAGGCGCGTCCGGCCCCGCGTGCCTTGCCGCACGCAACGCTGCCTAAGGGAAAATCGACCAGAACCCCATCAGCGTTAAAGCGAAAAGACCATGCTGCCTAATCCTGCCACAAAATACCGCCCCTTCCCGCAGATCAATTTGCCTGATCGTCAATGGCCCAGCCAGACGATCACCAAAGCGCCCCGTTGGCTGTCCACCGACATGCGCGATGGCAATCAGGCCCTGATCGACCCCATGGATGCGGAGAAGAAGACCCGCTTTTTTGACCTGCTGCTCAAGGTTGGTCTTAAGGAAATTGAGGTTGGCTTTCCAAGTGCTGGGGCGACGGAATTTGATTTCATCTCAGGCCTCGTCACCTCAGGGCGCATTCCCGATGATGTCACCATTCAGGTGCTCACCCAATCGCGCGAAGACCTGATCCGCACGAGCTTTGAAAGCCTGCGCGGCGCGCGCACGGCGATCATCCATCTCTACAACGCAGTCTCCCCCGCTTGGCGGCGCATCGTGTTCCAAATGGATCAGGCGCAGGTGAAGGATATTGCGATTGCAGGTGCCAAATTCCTGCGCGATGAAGCGGCCAAGCAGCCGGATACCGACTGGCGCTTTGAATACTCACCGGAAACCTTCTCCACGGCTGAAATCGACTTTAGCCTTGAATGCTGCGCGGCGGTAATGGATGTTCTGAAGCCCACGCCAGACAAGCCGATCATCTTCAATCTGCCGGCAACGGTTGAGGCGGCAACGCCCAATATTTATGCTGACCAGATTGAATATTTCTGCTGCAATGTGCCCAATCGTGACGCCGTTGTCGTCAGCCTGCACGCGCATAATGATCGCGGCACGGGTGTTGCCGCGACCGAATTAGGCCTGATGGCAGGGGCTGACCGTGTTGAAGGGTGCTTGTTCGGCAATGGGGAACGCACGGGCAATTGCGACCTCGTGACAGTTGCCCTCAACATGTACACCCAAGGCCTCAACCCTGGCCTCGATTTCTCCGACATTGATGACGTCATTAAGACGGTGGAATATTGCAATCAGCTTCCCGTGCATCCGCGCCATCCCTATGCGGGAGAATTGGTGTTCACGGCCTTTTCGGGAAGCCATCAGGACGCCATTAAAAAGGGCTTTGCCGCCCAAGAGGCGCGCAATGATGATTTTTGGGAAGTCCCCTATCTGCCCATTGATCCAGCCGACCTCGGCCGCAGCTATGAAGCGGTGATCCGCGTCAATTCTCAAAGCGGAAAAGGCGGATTTGCTTGGGTTTTGGAGCAGGATCAGGGCCTGAAACTGCCCAAGAAAATGCAGGCGCATTTCAGCCGCCATGTCCAACAAATGGCGGATGAAACCGGCCGGGAATTGCAGGCAGAAGATATTTGGGATGTGTTTCAGCGCGTCTATTGCCTCAACACGCCACAGCATTTCCAACTGCTCGATTATGAAGAAACGCGCGCGCCCAATGGGGAACGGATTTTTGCCGGCAAGGTCACCGTCGACGGGCAGGAGAAGTCCGTGAGCGGACGGGGTAACGGCCTTTTGTCGTCGGTTGTCTCAACCTTGCAGGATAGCTTTGGCCTGAAACTCGACATTGCCGACTATAGCGAACACGCCATGGGCCAAGGCAGCACGGTGCGCGCCGCCGCCTATGTTGAATGCGTGACCGATACGGGCAAGACGGTGTGGGGTGTCGGCATTGACGAAGATGTGGCAACCGCCAGCGTCCGGGCCGTCCTAAGTGCCGCCAACGCGCTTAACGGCTAACCCCCCACCAGCATCAACTAGCTCCAGGCAAGGATGATCGACATGCGCCGATTGCGTGAATCAAACTTATCCTGGGCGTTATAGGGTTCCCGATCCGCCACGCCCTCAATCCGCATAAACCGGGCGGGATTAACTCGGACGCCGCTTAAGAATAATCGTGTCACCTCCGCCCGCTCGGCGGAGAGACGCCAATTGTTCATGCCATTGTGCTCTGACCAAGGCACGGAATCGGTGTGCCCGCGGATTTTGATGCCATTGGGCATTTGCCGAATGACCGACCCCACTTCGCGCAGCATCATCATGGCATCAGGCGTCATCTGCGTTGTCCCCATCGCAAACATCGAGAAGTCTGATTCATCGACCAGATCTATGCGCAACCCTTCATCGGTTTCCGTGAAGCGAAGCTTGTTCGCCAGACGCCGCAAATTGGGGTTATTTTTGAGCTGATTCAGGATCATCTCTTTTGCCTGGGCAAAACGACGCCGATCTCTCTCCCAGCCAGAGGCTTCCTTCGGGCCACCAACCGCATCCTTTGGCACGGTCAGCGAGCGTGTGCCCGTTTGCCCCGCAGCATTGGGATATTTGTCGACAGAAACAATGGAAGACCCACCGAAAAACCCACGCCCCCCTGCGGCCTCGGTCTTGGTCTTAATCGTGGTGGGGGAGAAATAATCCGCAATGGATTTGCGCTGCTTCTCGGTCGTCGCGCCCAAGAGCCACATCAGCAAAAAGAACGCCATCATAGCTGTCACAAAGTCTGCATAGGCAACTTTCCAAGCCCCCCATGATGGCCGCCATGCCCAGCTTCGATGATTTTTTTGACGATGATCGGCCGAACCTGATTTTGAACGCTCATCACCTATCTCCCGCGCATACCATCAAACACATCGGCAAAGCTCGGCTGATTATGGTGTGCAATGCCGCTGCGCGCGGCAGCCCTTACGGATCAAAGCGAAGAGGAGACCCGCTGATGTTGCAGCAAAGCCTCACCCCTGCCCAACGATATGCGGCAAGCAATGTTGATACGCTGGTTGAAAACAGCATGCCGCTGGTCCGCAAAATTGCTTGGCATGTGCACGCACGCGTTGCCTCAGCCATAGAGGTGGAGGATCTGATTCAGATCGGCATGATTGCCCTGATTGAAGCAGCCCGTGGCTATGAGGATCGCGGCCATGCCTTTTCAACCTATGCCTCTATGCGTATCCGGGGGGCGATGATCGATCATCTGCGCCGCGAGGCCCGAGTGGCGCGATCCGCCATTCGCCGCCGGCGTGAACTCACCGCTGTGCGCAGCCGATTGGAACAACGGCTTTTGCGTACAGCAACCGACATCGAAATGGCCGCCGAAATGGGCCTGACCTTAGAGGCGTATCACGATGTCTTAACCGCAACCCAGCAGATCCGGGACGAGTCAATTGACGATGCCTATTCCGATCATCTGCTGGATTTTGCGGATGACACCGAACAGGCAGACGACGCCATGATGCGGGAGCAGCTGGCTGAGGCCTTGAAGCATGCTGTCGGCCGCCTGAATGAGCGCGAGCAGACAATCTTGCAGCTCTATTTTGTTGAGGAGTTGAACCTTGATGAAATTGGCCTGATCCTTGGCGTCGGCGCGGCCCGCGTCTGCCAGATTAAAAAGGCAGCGTTGACCAAAGCCCGCGCCTTCATGGATGCCGATGCCTTTGTTTAGAGTTGAAAGCTCGCCTTCACCCCATCAATGATGAATTGCGCGGCCAGCGCTGCCAGCACGACGCCCAAAATCCGGGTGATCATCGCTTCGACCCGGTGACCAACGGCCTTCATTAGCGGCCCCGCCGCCAAAAGGGCTGCGAGATTGACAAGCAAGACGAGCGCCAATGCGCCCAGCACAACCAGCGTTTGTGCCATGCCAACCGATTTGGAGGTCAACAGCATGACCGACGCGATGGATCCGGGGCCGGCTATCATGGGGATCGCCATTGGAAAAATGGAAATATCCTCATGTTCCGGATCGGCCTTTACATCCTCCGCCCGGTGCGTCCGGCGTTCCGTCCGCTTCTCAAATACCATTTCGAGCGCGATGAGGAACAGCATCACGCCGCCCGCCACGCGAAAGGCATCGAGGCTAATCCCAAGCGCCCCAAGAAAGGCCTCGCCAAAAATGGCGAAAAGATAGAGGATGAGGGCGGCAACCAATGTGGAACGCACCGCCATAGCCCGGCGATGCGGCGCAGGTGCGGTTCCTGTCAGGCTGGCAAAAATCGGGGCGCACCCCGGCGGGTCGATGACGACAAAAAACGTCACAAAGGCCGAGATGAACAATTCCACCATAACCTGCGCCCTACCCCCTTAAAGCGATGCGTCTTTGGCAAGGCCCAAGCGCGCGCGCGCGGCCACCACGGTATTGCGCAGCAGGACAGCAATAGTCATTGGCCCGACGCCACCAGGAACAGGCGTCACGGCGGAGGCAATTGCAGCCGCCTCGTCAAAGGCGACATCGCCGACCAGCTTGGTCTTGCCCTCACCTACGTCAACACGATTAATGCCCACGTCGATCACAACGGCGCCGGGCTTAATCCAATCCCCCTTCACCATTTCGGGACGACCGACCGCGGCCACGACAATATCGGCACGGCGCACAACAGCGGCCAAATCCTTGGTGCGGCTGTGCGCGATGGTAACGGTGCAGCTTTCCGCCAAAAGCAGCTGGGCCATTGGTTTGCCCACAATGTTCGATCGGCCAATCACCACAGCATCTAGACCTGTCAAATCACCCATCCGGTCCTTGAGCAGCATGAGGCAGCCCAGCGGCGTGCACGGCACAAGGGCATCCTCACCCACGGCAAGGCGGCCTGCATTGACGACATGAAAGCCATCCACATCCTTGGCGGGATCAATGGCCGCAATCACGGCCTTATCATCAATCTGGCCCGGCAGCGGGAGCTGAACGAGAATGCCATCGACGTGATCATCGGCATTGAGCTGCTCAACCAAAGCGATCAAATCGGCCTGATTTGTAGTGTCTGGTAAACGATGCTCAATGCTCTTCATGCCAGCTTCCAGACAGGCCTTGCCCTTGGATTTCACATAGACTGAAGAGGCGGGGTCTTCCCCGACCAATACGACGGCAAGGCCTGGTATGCGGCCCGCATCTTTATGGAATCGCGACGCAGCGTCCGCAACGCGCCCGCGCAATTGCTGGGCAAAGGCTTTTCCGTCGATCAACTCAGCAGTCATTTTTATCCTCAATCTTCATGGCAAGAGCGGCAAGGGCGTCGGGAGACCCCGAAATACGCAGGCGCTTTAGCCGCGCACTGGCCCCATTGACCAGTGCTAGCTGACTTAATCGCACGTTAAATTGGCCCGCCAAGGTTTTGATGACCGCTTGATTGGCTTTGCCTTGGTCTGGCGGCGTCGATACGCGCACCGCAAGCCAAGGCATTCCAGCGGAATCCAAGACGACACCCTCTACCGCGTCACGCCCCCCTTTGGGCGTCGCGCGCACGGCAATTTCCAGGCCGTCTGGACGGAGCCTCCAAAACCGTGCAGTCACATGACGTAATAAGAAAATTGGATCTCTGTTAGCACGCGATTGATAATCGCCAGGGCCACCAGCACGACCAAAGGCGACAGATCTAGGCCACCAAAATCGGGCAAGATGCGTCGGATCGGCGCGTAAATTGGCTGCGTCATGCGATCCAGCGTCGTCCAGATTTGTCGCACAACGGGGTTTTGCGTGTTGATGACATTAAAGGCGATCAACCATGACAGGATCGCCTGCACAATGATGATCCACCAAACAACATCAAGGAGGATACGCAGAATATCGATGATCAGGTTCATGTGCGGTGCTCTATGTGGCAGATAGTCCCAATGTGCCGGAACTTTGCCCAAACAGCAATCATGATGTTCCCTTTCCTTTCACGCCCCACCAGCCATGCTGAGGATAGGGGCGAAGCAACAATCCGTGTTTTTACGGCCTTGAGCAAAGCCATCTCTCAGCCATAAAAGGCCGTGAATTCCAGATTGGGAGGCGCGGTAGGTGAGCAACTTTGTCAAAGAATTTGTTGAAATTGCCGATCACACATCGCTGGATGATGTGATTGATGCGCTCACCACTCTAAGGCACGCCCTGCCGGACGGAGCTCGGCCTGAAATGCGGCTGCGCGGGGATGATATCTTTGGCCGACACTTGTCGATTTGTTATCTGCGCCCAAAGCAGAATGACGAACTGACCGGCGAACGCCCCTATCACCCTCAAAATCCAGACAGCTTGGCCGCCTAATCACCACTCGGCGAGCGCAGTGGCCAGAAAAAACGTCAAAAACACACAATAAACTCCCGATATCGCGTGCCATTGCCATGGCGATGGGGTTTTGCAAGTCTAAATTTATGATGACCAATGCCTTGGCAGAAGCTGCCTAGGCTCCAAACGCGAATTGCGCCGTCGTCTTTGCCTTCACTTCGTCCTCCGTCACGCCCGGTGCCATTTCGATGAGCACGAAGGGTGATTGGTGATCGGCCCGTTGGAACACGGCCAAGTCGGTGATGATCATATCCACCACATTGCGCCCTGTTAGTGGCAGAGTGCAGGCCGGGATGAATTTGGGGCTACCATCCTTGGCTATGTGCTCCATCACCACAATGATCTTCTTGACACCCGCGACAAGATCCATCGCGCCGCCCATGCCCTTGATCATCTTGCCGGGGATCATCCAATTGGCGATATCGCCCACTTCAGAAATTTCCATCGCTCCCAACACGGTCAGATCAATATGGCCACCGCGGATCATCGCAAAGGATTGGGCGCTGTCAAAATAAGCACTTTGCGTCAGCTCGCTGATCGTCTGTTTGCCTGCATTGATAAGATCGGCATCTTCCTCTCCCTCATAAGGGAAAGGGCCAATGCCGAGCATCCCATTTTCCGACTGGAGCGTGACCGTAATGTTATTGGGCACATGATTTGCGACCAAAGTCGGAATGCCAATGCCAAGATTGACGTAAAATCCGTCTTCAAGTTCCTGGGCAGCACGCGCCGCCATCTCGTCGCGGGTCCAGCTCATTATGCAGCCTCCCGTTGCCGCACAGTGCGGAACTCGATCTTCTTGTCATAAGGTGCGCCCAAGATCATGCGCTGCACATAGATGCCGGGCAGGTGGATATGGTCTGGGTCAAGGCTGCCGATGGGGACAATCTCCTCCACCTCAACCACACAGATTTTGCCGCAAGTGGCGGCGGGAAGATTGAAGTTGCGGGCAGTTTTGCGGAACACCAGATTGCCGCTCTCATCCGCCTTCCAGGCTTTCACAATCGCCAGATCGGCAAAGATGCCACGTTCAAGGATATACTCCTGTCCGTCGAAATTCTTCACCTCCTTGCCCTTGGCAACTTCGGTGCCGACACCCGTCTTGGTATAGAAACCCGGAATCCCCGCGCCCCCTGCCCTCATCCGTTCCGCCAGCGTGCCTTGGGGGCAGAATTCCACCTCCAGCTCACCCGCCAAATATTGACGCTCAAATTCTTTATTCTCCCCCACATAGGAAGAGATCATTTTCCGGATCTGGCGGGTGCGCAGCAATTTGCCCAAACCTTCGCCATCAATGCCCGCATTGTTGGACGCGACGGTCAAACCTTTGACCCCGCTGTCCACAATCGCATCAATCAGCCGTTCAGGGATGCCGCACAGGCCAAAACCACCGGCCGCGATCAGCATGTCATCGCGGAGCACTCCGTCCAGGGCGGCGGCGGCGCTGGGGTAAAGTTTCTTCATGATCAGGCTCCTCAGCTCAGGATATAGCGGCGGCGACAGTCTGATCAAAGGGCCGCTTTTGAGCAGCCGGGCAAATAGCCTAATCGAGCAATTCCACCACCGTTTCGGGCCCGGTTTCGGCCAACCAGACTTCACCGGCGGCCACCATATGGGCACGCCAATGCGCCTCTGTGCCCGGGCCATCTTTGGCTTCGATCAAGTCTACCAGCCTGGAATGGGATTTGAGCCCGAACCGCAACTGGCGCTGCGAGAATTCAACATCCGCCTCTTGGCGCCTGCGCGTCGACAGCGACAAATGCCCGTCCACCAGCGCACGCAATGCTTCTGAAAACACGTTGAGCGTCTTATTGCCTGACAATTCCATCAACAGGCGGTGAAATTCAGCGATGAGGAGCGAAACGGCAAAGCGTTCCTTGATCTGGGCCATTTCCTCTTCGATGAATTTCCGCAAGATCGGTACGGCGACCTCGCTATTGCGCTCTGCCACCAGACGCGCGGCGGGCGGCTCAATAAGCGTGCGCATCTCATAAAGATCGCCGATGGTGACGCGCTGGGCTTGCAATGTGATGCCAGCGGCCCGCTCAATCATCTCATAATTTGGGGAACTGATCCGAGCACCGCCGCGCGCGCCGCGCGCCACCGTCACCAAACCTTCGGATTCGAGAATGCGAATGGCCTCCCGAATGGTTGGGCGGGACACTTCAAATTCTGAAATCAGGTGAGATTCCGCTGGCAGAGTATCGCCATCGTTCAATTCACCTCGGATGATGGCATTGCGGATCTGCTTTGCCACAAGCTCCGAAGTCTTTGGAACGCGCACGGCGTCAGCGTTGCTGCGGCCGCCGCCAGATGCGAGGGAGAAAACGTTAGACAATTTATATTCCTTCACAACTCATCATGCCTTTTAGACGCCGCAAGGCACTTTCGGCAAGTGCCAAGGCGTTGACATCCATCCCGGATTGAAGTCATGTTACGTAGTTATATGATTAGATTTCGCGAAAGCCGGGTGGGCCTGATCGCCGAATCCAAAACTGACCAAAAGATTGTTTGAGGGGTGTCGCATGGCGAAATGGAATGAAAGTGCCGACTTTGTGATTGTTGGCAGCGGGGGCGGATCCATGGTCGCCGCACTGGCCGTCGCCGATGCGGGGAAAAAAGCGCTTGTTCTCGAAAAAACGGACAAAATCGGTGGGTCGACAGCCATGTCTGGCGGCGTCTTCTGGATCCCCAACCACCCATTACAAGCCCGCGAGGGCATTAACGACAGCGCGGAAAAGGGCAAAACCTATCTGGATGCAGCCGTGGGCGATCTTGGCCCCGCTACATCGCGCAGCCGCAAGGACATGTTCCTGAACCAAGGGCCCAAACTGGTTGAATATCTGCAATCAAAGGGCATGCCCTTCATCCGCTGCGACGGCTGGTCAGACTATCATGATGACCTGCCCGGTGGCCTGCCAGAAAGTCGATCTCTGGCCGTGGAGCCTTTCAACGTAAAAGAACTGCCCGCTGAATGGGCAGCAAAGCTTCGGCGTGGCCTCTCTAACCTTCCTATCCGTGGAATTGAGGGCCGCCGCCTTATGCTGATCAAGCGCACATTGGACGGCAAACTGGCAGCAGTGTCGCTAGGCATGCGCATGATCAAGGCCAAGCTCCTTGGCCGCGAATATGTGGCGGCTGGAACTGCGATCCAAGGGCGGATGCTGCAAATGGCCGTCCGCCAAGACATCGATATCCGCATAAATTCCGGCGTGACCGAGTTGATTGAGGAAAAGGGCCGGATCACGGGTGTTGTGACGCAGAAGGACGGCAAGCCTTGGCACATTGAAGCGCGCGACGGCGTGCTGATCAATGCGGGCGGGTTTTCTCACAATGAGGCCATGCGCAAGCAATATGGCCCGCAGCCGTCTTCCGTCGCTTGGACAAATGCCAATCCCGGCGACACAGGCGAAATGATTGAAATCGCCAAATCGCACGGCGCGGCGCTGGATTTCATGGATGGCGCGGTCTGGATTTTGACATCCACGCCGCCCACCGGGGAACGCTATATCCATGTGCTCGATTTGCCGAAGCCACATTGCATTTTGGTCAATCAGAAGGGCCAGCGTTATACCAACGAAGCGCAAAGCTATATGGCCAATGGGCAGGCGGTTTATGCAGGCGGCGATGTGCCCGTTTGGGCGATTGTTGAATCGCGCCACCGTGAACGCTATCCATGGGCGTTTCTGGCCGGCAAGACGCCGCAATCCTTTTTTGACAGCGGCTATATGAAACAGGCCGATACGATTGAGGATCTGGCGACACAGATTAATGTACCACCGGCAAATCTGAAGGCGACAATTGAAAGGTTCAATGGCTTTGCCCGAAACGGCAAGGATGAAGATTTTGGCCGCGGGTCAAAGGCCTATGACCTTGTCTTTGCCGATCCGACAAATCGCCCCAATCCCGGCCTTGGCGCGATTGAAAAGCCGCCTTATTTCGCTGTTGCCATTTATCCGGGTGACGTCGGCACCTTTGGCGGCATTCTGACCGATGAATTTGCCCGCGTGGTGAAGGAAGACGGCACCGTTTTGAGCGGCCTTTACGCGACAGGCAACTCGACCGCCTCTGTGATGGGCAAGACCTATCCCGGCGCCGGGGCGAGCATTTCACCAGCCTTTATCTTTGGCTGGGTCGCGGCACGCCACGCCATCGGCCAAGCACCCAATTAAGACAAGGTAGCGGGGATAGAAGATGGAACCCAGTTTGGAAGCCATGGTGCGGGAGTTATACGACCGGCAAAAAATCCGCGAGGTCGTGACCAATTATTGCCGCGGTGTCGATCGCATGGATCGTGATTTACTCATGTCCTGCTATCATCCAGACGCCATCGATGATCACGGCTTTTTCGTCGATGGCCCGAAGGCCTTTTGGGACTGGGTCAATCATTATCATAGCAACGCCCAAGCCGGGCATCAGCACATCATCACCAACCATAGCTGCGACCTGGATGGAGATGTGGCCCATTGCGAGACCTATTGGCTGTTCGCGGGGATGGATGCCAAGGACTTCTCCTTTTCCATCGGCGGTGGCCGCTATCTTGATCGGATGGAAAAGCGGGATGGCATTTGGCGAATTGCGGCGCGCAAATGCGTGTCTGAATGGGGCGGCGTGCCCACAGCGTCAAAGGTTCCGCCAGAATTTATGGGCATGCTGCGCGAAAGCGGCACTGTTGCGCGGGACAAAACAGATTCATCCTATGAGCGACCACTGACCGTTAGTCCCAAACGTATCGGGACAAACATCAATATTCTGCCCCCCGATTATGAGCCAGGCTGACGGGCACCTCTAACTAAAATCAACGATGAGACGCACCACGCTGCCCTGATTAAGCCGATCAAAGCCCTCATTAATCTGCTCAAGCGGGATGGTTCCGCTCATCAGCCGATCAATGGGGAGACGCCCCGCGCGATAGAGCGCGACATAACGCGGGATGTCGCGCATCGGCACGCAGGTGCCAATATAGCTTCCCTTGATCGTCCGCTCCTCTGCCACCAAGCTGACAATATTGAGCGCCATGTTGACATCAGGCGGTGGCAGGCCCGCAGTGACGGTTGTTCCGCCGCGCCGCGTCATCCGATAGGCATTTTCCAAAGCTATGCCGACGCCTGCAAATTCAAACACAAAATCGGCGCCGCCTGCGGTCAATACGCGCACCTGATCAACTGCATCTGCATCGGTCGCATTGACGATGGCTGTCGCCCCAATGCTCTTGGCAAGGGCTAGCTTTTCATCAGACACGTCAATGGCGATAATCTGCGATGCGCCGCAGGCAATTGCACCAATGACTGCGGCAAGGCCAACACCGCCCAGACCGATCACCGCAACCGTCTCCCCCGCCTGAACGCGCGCCGTATTCACAACGGCCCCAACGCCCGTTAGCACCGCACAGCCGAACAAAGCGGCTTCATGAAATGGCAAATCCTTATCCACCTTGACCAATGACCGACGCGACACAACCGCATGATCGGCAAAGGCTGAGCAGCCAAGATGATGATGCAAAGGCCGATCCCCGGCATGAACCCGGATTTCACCTGATAGCAAAGTGCCCTTCCCATTGGCCGCTGCCCCCGGCTCACATAGGGCCGGCCGACCTGCAGCACAGGGCAGGCAATGGCCGCAGCTTGGCATGAACACCATGACGACATGATCGCCCGGGAACAGATCGTCGACGCCCTCCCCAACCGTCACAACTTCGCCCGCCGCCTCATGGCCCAAGGCCATCGGCATCGGACGCGGGCGGCTTCCGTTGATCACCGAAAGGTCGGAATGGCACAGGCCAGCGGCTTTGATCCGCACCAGAACCTCGCCCGATCCTGGGGGATCAAGATCAATCTCCTCCACCGAGAGCGGCTGCGAGACGGCATAAGGGGCCTGCGCGCCCATTTCGCGCAAGATGGCGGCTTTAACCTTCATTCTTCCTCCGGTTTTCGATAGGGGTTGCCGTTCTCTCATTCAGGCGCATTATCGGATCGCACATGACCAAAACATCTTCCCCCCGTCCAGACCCCGCGCGATCGGGTCGCCATACGCGGCATGACTACCCCCGCTTCCGCCAGATTACCACGCGTTGGATGGATAATGATGTTTATGGCCATGTGAACAATGTCATTTACTATAGCTTCTTCGACACGGCTGTGAATGCCACCTTGATTGACGAAGGGCTTTTGGATCCACAAACCAGCCCTGTGATTGGTCTGGTTGTCGAAACAGGGTGCAGCTACGCCGTTTCCCGACAGCGTGGATGCCGGGATCCGCGTCGCCCATATTGGCAATTCGAGCGTCCGATGTGAGGTCGGCCTGTTTAAGGCGGGCGAAGAGCAGGCTGCCGCCGAGGGTTTCTTCGTGCATGTCTATGTCGATGCGCGCAGCCGCCGCCCTGCGGCTCTGCCGGACAAGCTCAGGGCCTTTCTGGAAACGCTGAGGTGACAACAGGGGCCTGCCCACGCCCCTATGCTCGGATGAACCGACCAGCCCGCCGCTCTGCAACGGACTTTACTCCTTCGGCAAAGTCCGCTGTTTTCTTTAGATCGCTCTGAAGGGCCGCTTCGCGCGCGGTTGTCTGCCTGATCCGCTCGGCAATATCGCCCCGCACTGTGAGCCGGGTCGCCTCGACGGCAAGCGGCGCATTTTCAGCAATGCTTGCCGCAAAGTCGCGCGCAGTCTGCGCCAGATCATCGGCGGGCGCGAGGATATCGACCAAGCCCCAGTCAAACGCCGCCGCCCCTGTCACCCGCTCGCCCGAAAGGAGCATGCGCGCCGCCTTTTGGACGCCCAAAAGCTCTGGCAAGCGAGCGGAAATTCCAAAGCCTGCATGAAAACCAAGTTTTACGAAATTGGCAGCAAACCGGGCCTGATCCGATGCAATGCGGAAATCCGCCACCAAGGCCAGACCAAGCCCTGCGCCAATCGCCGCCCCCTGGACAACCGCGATGATGGGTTTGCGGTTCGCGTAAAGACGTGCCGCCTGTTCATAAAGCGCCAGGACCCCGGCATTATCGCCATCATCCGCGAAATCGCCGCCTTCGTTAAAGTCCGCCCCTGCGCAGAAAACTTTTCCCTCTGCGCATAGCACGACAACACGACAGCTATCGTCAGCATCAAGCGCCTCTAATTGGTCGGCCAGCGCGGCCAACAGGCCGACAGACACATGGTTATAAGGCGGGCAGGAAAAGCGGATCGTGCCGATATGGTCAGCGACCTCAGTTTGCACGGTGAAGGAAGCTTCAGCCATGTCTATTCCCGCGTGCCCAGCAATTGACGCGCGACCACCCAATTGTGAATTTCACTGGGGCCATCGTAAATCCGCATTGTCCTGAGCTTTGCGGACATCAGATAAAGTGGCAATTCCCGCGTCATCCCCATGCCGCCAAACATCTGCATGGCGTGATCGACAATCTCATAAGCCGCTTCAGTGCAATAAGATTTGACCATCGAAATTTCGAGCCGGGTATCGCGCCCCTCATCCAGCTTCCAAGCGCAATCATATGTCATCAAGCGCATGGCGTGGATCCGCGTGGCAGCGTCTGCGACCCAATTCTGCACGGTCTGGCGCGAGGCCAAAGGCTTCCCGAATGTGACCCGCTGTGGCGCATAATCAATCATCATATCCAACGCGCGCTGCGCCATGCCGATGGACCAAGACGCCATTTCAATACGGCGCGTGCCCAACCGAACCTGCATCGGGGCAAAGCCCTGCCCCCGCGTGCCCAACAACTTCCAGCCCGGCACACGGCAATCTTCCAGCGCCACTTCATAGGTAGACGTGCCATCCACCATGGGAATGCGGCGCAGCACATTGAATCCCGGCGTATCGCGATCCACCAAAAAGGCGGAAATGCCGTTTCGGCCATTAGGGTTTTTGTCGGTCACAGCCATTAGGATCGTGAAATCTGCCTCAGCCGCCTTGGTGATCCAGATTTTGCGGCCATTGATGATCCAATCCTCCCCATCTTGCACGGCAGACGTTGTCATGCGTGCAGGATCGGCCCCGGCCCCAGGTTCTGAAATGCCAATGGCGGATATGGTTTCGCCGCGCACATAAGGGGCGAGATAAGCCTCCCGCTGGCGCTCATCGGCGGCGACCATCATCATCCGCAAATTCGGGGAATCTGGCGGCAAAGTATAGGGCACGGCGGTGCGGCCAAGTTCTTCATTGACGCCGACCATCGCCACCATCGGCAAATTCATGCCGCCGACTTCTTCCGGCGCATCCAGACCCCATAGGCCAAGATCGCGCGAGACGGCGTCCGCCTTTGCCTGTTCTTCCTTGGTTAAATAGCTGCCCTGGCCCGCGGCTTCACGCGCAAAGACACCATTTTCCAGCGGCATGAGTTCAGAATCCACAAATTTGCGGACCAACTCTTTCAGCATCCGGTGTTCGTCGGCGAGTTCAAAATTCATCAGCGTTGCTTTCATGATCCTGCTGTCGGGCCAGCGTGTGTCTCTTAGTCGGGCTTGCGGCCCGTGTAGCGGTTCCTGACATCATATGTCAGTGCCCTTGTGACCGCCGGATCGCACAGGCCTTCCCAAGTCCAACCCCCTGCCCGAAACTGATTGCGGATCAACTCAGGCTCTTGCACCAATGCTATTTGGTTGCCGCAAATATAGACTTCGCGGCCATTGATATTCTCAGACAAGGGGGAGCAGAGCCAAGCCAAAACGGCAGCGACTGAATGCGGCTCCGGGACTTCCCCATTGGGGGAGAGCCACTGATTGGACAGATGTGGGATGCCCAATTTCTCAATTTGGTAGGTGATCGTTTCAAACACCTCAGGAATGGCCATTGTGGTTGCCTGCGAGATGGGGCGCACGGCGTTGCACCGCACGCCAAATTCCCCCAATTCTCGCGCGACAGATCGCGTCAGGCCAACCACGCCTTCTTTCGCCGCGCTGTAATTGGCCATGCCCAGATGCCCAAAGCCAGAGGGTGAACTGAGGTTAACAATGGCGCCGCCATGCTTCTTTAGGTGCGCGGCACCAGCGCGAATTGTTGCAAAATAGCCTTTGAGATTAACGGCGATGATTGTGTCGAAATCTTCCTCGCTCATCTCTGTAATCAGGCGCGGACGAATGATACCTGCATTATTGATGACAAAATCTAGTCTGCCAAAATGATCTAGGGCGCATTCGACGACAGCCGTGCCCCCCGCCATAGATGCAACGCTGGACGTTTCGGCGATTGCCGTTCCGCCAGCAGCGCGAATTTCATCGACGACCTGCTGCGCAAAGGAGGCATCCCCGCCACCACCCTGCGGCCCACCACCCAGATCATTCACGACGATCTTTGCGCCCTCAGCGGCCATGAGAAGCGCGGTATCTCTGCCAATTCCGCGCCCAGCGCCTGTGATGACGGCAACCTTGCCTTCAAACTGTCCCATCGTGCATTCCTCTCTTATCCAGATGCTGGCCCAAGCTTCTTGATTTCTGCATATCTCATTCGTATAAATCCGCTATATATATAATCAATCGTGTTGATGAGGATCTTGAATATGGCCAGTCTGAGCGCAATCGTCCGCAATGTCATGGCGATTGACCCGGCCGCTCCCGCGCTGGAATTTGAGCAGAAATGGCATAGCTGGGGTGAACTGACCAGCATCATTGATGCCATAGAGTCGCAGCTTAAGAAGAATGATATTGGCCCTGGTGCGCGCATTGGCGGCATTTTGCGCAACACGCCGCATATGGCCGCCATGATCATTGGCACCATCATCAATGACCGCTGCGTTGTCACGCTCAACCCGACCCTGCCCGACAGCAAGCTGGTGCATGATATTCTGACGTTGAAAACGCCCGTAATCATTGCCCAAAAGCAAGATTGGGCCCGGCCCGAAATTCTCGAAGCGGCTCAGAAGACAGGCGCCCTTTGCCTTGAGGTGACGGGGGATTTGGCCGAACCCGTCAAAGTTATCTTTGAAAAGACGGGCACAGACTTCAACGTGGATGCCAAAGGCGTCGGCATTGAAATGCTCACTAGTGGGACCACGGGAACACCAAAGCGGATCCCGCTGCCTGCTGATAATTTTTCCAAGATGGTGCTGGACGCTGCCGTCTATGAAAAGCGTGATGTGAATGCACCGCCCAAGCTCTCCAACGCAGTCACCATTGCCAACAC
>RFSU01000090.1 GCA_009923795.1 Sphingomonadaceae bacterium | reverse complement strand
GTGATCTCTCCGTGCGCGTGTCGACTTCGCGCAGCCGAGATGAGGTCGGCGTGCTGTCTCGGGCGTTTAATCGCATGACGGAACGTTTGGGCGAGCAGAATAAGGATCTGATCAGCTCAAACGACCTTTTAGACCGGCGGCGGGCGCTGATCGAAGCCGTTTTATCCGGAGTGACAGCCGGGGTCATTTCTGTGACGCCAGAGCGCCGTATTCGCGTGATTAACCGGTCTGCCAGCAGCTTGCTGAACGTCAATCCAGACGAAGCAACTGGTCTTGAATTGGCAAAACTTGCGCCAGAATTTGATGTGTTGCTCGACAATCCAAGGGGAGAGGCTGTCGTTGAACTGCCAAGTGCGGGCGAAACGCGCACATTGGTTGTCAAAATCGTCGCCAGCGAATTCGGCCAGATTTTGACTTTTGATGATATCACGCAGCAATTGGTGGATCAGCGTCAGGCCGCTTGGTCCGATGTGGCGCGCCGCATTGCGCATGAGATTAAGAATCCATTGACGCCAATTCAGCTCGCAGCCGAACGGCTTAAGCGCCGTTTCTCAAAGGAAATTCAATTCGATCCGGCTGCTTATGATCGTTTGATTGATACCATTGTTCGCCAAGTGGGCGACCTGCGCCGTATGGTGGATGAATTCTCCTCCTTTGCGCGAATTCCAAAGCCAGAATTTGCGCAGGAGGCGCTGGTCGACATCGCGCGGGAGGCGATGTTCTTGCATGAAGTTGCCAATCCGTCCGTGGCGTTCCGGCTCGATGCGCCCAGCCCATCGCCGATGTTGCTCTGTGATCGCCGCCAATTGGCTCAGGCCTTGTCGAACATTGTAAAAAATGGGGTCGAAGCCATCAAGCAGGCGGATCATGACACGGGTGAGATTGTCATGACGATCTCTCAGGTTGAGGATTCTCTCGTATCGATCCGTGTTTCTGACACTGGAATTGGCCTGCCCTTGGAGCGCGACAGGATCGTTGAGCCCTATATGACAACACGCCCCGGTGGCACTGGCCTTGGCCTCGCGATTGTTAAGAAAATTGTGGAGGAGCATATGGGCACAATCCACTTCACCGATAGAGATGGCGGCGGCGCCGTCGTGACCATTGAGATAAACCCGCATCAACTGTCCGCAGCAATTGAACGGCGCGCTGTTGAGGACCATGCAGAGCAGGAACTTCTCCCCTCTGCTTTGACCCCCGCAAGGAGCATTTAACATGGGCCTCGACATTCTGGTTGTGGACGATGAAGAAGATATTCGGGAGCTTGTGGCTGGGGTCTTGGAGGATGAAGGCTATTCTCCCCGCACAGCCGGTGACAGCGACACCGCCTTGGCGGCCATTGCGGACCGCAGGCCATCGCTCGTCCTGCTGGATGTGTTTCTAAAGGGCTCGCGGCTGGATGGGCTGGATTTGTTGGATGAGATAAAGCGGCGCGATCCCAGCCAGCCTGTTCTGGTCATTTCTGGGCATGGCAATTTGGATACCGCCGTCGCCGCAATCCGTCGTGGAGCAGCCGACTTTATCGAGAAGCCATTTGAGGCGCAGCGCCTTTTGCTCCTCGTGTCGCGGGCGACAGAGACAGAACGGCTGCGCGCGGAATATCAAACACTTCGGGCGCAAGTCGGCCTTGATGATCAGTTAAGCGGCACGTCGGGATCAATCAATCAGGTGCGGGCGACATTGCGGCGTGTCGCGCCCACCGGCAGCCGGGTATTGATCTCTGGCCCAGCTGGTGTCGGGAAAGAAGTGGCTGCGCGCATGCTGCACAGTTGGAGCCCGCGCGCCAATGCGCCCTTTGTCGTGGTCAGCGCCGCGCGAATGACGCCTGAGCGCGTGGAGGAGGAGCTTTTTGGCTCGGAACGCCCCGATGGCTCAACCACCTCTGGCCTGTTGGAGCGGGCTCATGGGGGCACATTGTTTCTCGATGAGATTGCCGACATGCCCGTGACCACACAGGGAAAAATTCTCCGTGTGTTGACGGATCAGAGCTTCAACCGTGTGGGCGGTCAGAGACAGGTCAAAGTCGATGTGCGCGTCCTGTCCGCCACTGCGCGCAATTTGACGGCGGAAATAGATGCTGGCCGCTTCCGGGAGGATTTTTACTATCGGCTGAATGTGGTGCCTGTTTTTATCCCTGCTCTGGCGGAGCGGCGGGAGGATATTCCAGGTTTGGTCGAGCATTTTGTTGCGCGATACGCAGCCGAACGGCGTGTGCCGACCCCAGATGTGACGGTCGACGCGATGGCAGCGCTTCAGGCTTATGATTGGCCCGGCAATGTCCGTCAGTTGCGTAATATTGTCGAACGGACAATCATCTTAGCATCGGGGGACCAAATCACCCGGATTGAGATGGATATGCTGCCAGCCGAAATCCTGAATGATCCGGTGGCCGGGCCGGGGTCAGGGCCGGGTCATGCTGTTATGGGTGCTCCCTTGCGAGAGGCACGCGAGGCCTTTGAACGTGAATATTTGCGGATACAAATTCGACGTTTTTCGGGAAACATCTCCCGGACGGCGCATTTCATCGGCATGGAACGCTCTGCATTGCATCGTAAGCTCAAGATTTTGGGCATGATCGAAGATCGAGACATAACCGAGGATTAATGACACGCCCGGTGGACCGAACAAGGTTCTTCCGCTAGCTAAGGCCGCGCCCCCGCTTTTTTAAAGGGGGCAGCGGACGCCCGATATATGCGGCATTTGCGGCTTTGGCCGCCAAAGACAGAAAAGGAAGAAAAAATGGCAGATAAGACCAACACCCTTCAAGATATTTTCCTAAATACCGTTCGGAAGTCCAAGATCCCTGTCACCATGTTTTTGGTCAAGGGCGTCAAGCTTCAAGGGATCATCACCTGGTTTGACAATTTCTCGGTCTTGCTGCGCCGTGATGGCCAGTCACAGTTGATTTATAAGCATTCAATTTCCACGATCATGCCCGGTCAGCCGGTTGATGTAGATGCCATGCGCGACGCCATCGGCGAGGGTAAAAAGTCTAAAGCCTTGCAAGATGTATTCTTGTCTGCGGCTCAGCGCACGCAGACCCCGGTCACCATGTTTCTGGTCAATGGCGTGATGCTGCAAGGCGATGTCTCAACCTATGATCTCTTCTGCCTGCTCTTGCATCGGGATTCCATGTCGCAGCTTGTCTATAAGCATGCGATTTCGACCGTTCAGCCGCTCCATCCCTTGAACCTCGCTGAGGAAGAAGAAGACGGCGATTGAGCGTCTTTAATCGCCAAGAGGATGACGGCTTTGCTCGCGGCGCGAAGGCTGTCTTAGCTTATCCCGATATTGGCGGCAGCAACCGCAATGCAGAGGCACGGCTGGATGAAGCGTCCGGCCTTGCAGAAGCCATTGGCATCGCTGTCGCAGGCCGTGTGACGTTTCGCATTCGAGGCGCGCGGCCCGCCACGCTCTTTGGATCAGGTCAGGTCGATGATTTGGCTGCGCGTGTTGCGGCTATTGATGCCGAGTTGGTGATCATCGATGGCGCGTTAACGCCCGTCCAACAGCGCAATCTGGAACGGGCGATTAAGGCCAAGGTGATTGATCGAACTGGACTAATCCTTGAGATTTTTGGGGAGCGGGCGGCAACAGCCGAAGGCCGATTGCAGGTTGAATTGGCCCACCTTGATTATCAGGCCGGCCGCCTTGTCCGCAGCTGGACGCACCTTGAGCGGCAGCGTGGCGGCTTTGGCTTTCTCGGCGGCCCGGGGGAGACACAGATTGAGGCGGATCGGCGCCTCATCCGCGACCGCATGGCAAAACTACGTCGGGAACTGGAACAGGTGCGCCGAACACGCGGCTTGCATCGGGACCGCCGGAAGAAAGCGCCTTGGCCTGTCATTGCCCTGGTTGGATATACCAATGCTGGCAAATCAACATTGTTCAACCGCATGACCGGCGCCACAGTCATGGCCGAAGACCTTCTATTTGCCACGCTCGACCCAACGATGCGGCAAATTAGCCTGCCGGGTGTAGATAAGGCGATTTTGTCTGATACGGTCGGCTTTGTGTCCGACTTGCCGACACAGCTTGTCGCGGCGTTTCGCGCAACATTGGAAGAGGTGAATGCAGCGGATTTGGTGATACATGTGCGTGACATTTCTCACCCAGATACGGATGCGCAGTGTGAAGATGTCGAACAGGTCCTCAGCGATATTGGCGCTCGGGGCATTGATGCCGCACCGATGATTGAGGTTTGGAACAAGATCGACCGACTGACGGAGGAAGAACGCGCTGTTCTGGGGCAGGAAGCGGCCCGCAAGGAAAATGTCGTTCTGGCTTCAGCTGTCACGGGTGAAGGCATTGAGGCTCTCGCCGAAGCATGTTCCGCGCGCCTTACATCGGCCTATCGTATCCGCCAGATTAGCCTTGATCCCGGTCAGGGCGCAGCCATTGCTTGGGTTCACGCCAATGGACGGGTTATTGATCAAAAGTCCAAGGCAGGAAAGCTGATCCTCTCTGTGCGGCTGTCAGATGACGATTATGGCCGGTTTCAATCCCGATTTGGCTGATTCATGCGCTTTGCATCACCCCAAAGGGATTCTTTCTGATCCAGTGATAAGGCCGAAAAGTCTGCGCCGCCCATGGTTTCAATTTGGCGAAAACGCTGCTCAAATTTGCGGTTTCCGCGCCTGAGAGCAGCCTCTGGATCAATGCCCAATTTGCGCGCCCAATTCACGACGGCAAAAAGCAGATCCCCCATTTCATCCTCCAGCGCATCTGCATCAGTTGCACCGTCAATCTCTGCGATCTCTTCGATCACTTTAGCGCGCGCGCCCTTTGGATCCGGCCAGTCAAAGCCGGTGCGGGCCGCGCGCTTTTGCAGCTTTTCGGCCCGCAATAAGGCCGGTAGGCCAAGTGCCACGCCGGCGAGCGCACTGGGATCGCCCAGAGCCTGCCGTTCCTCCTCCTTTATGCCCTCCCAATCGAGTGTCTGCGCATCGCCAAACACATGAGGGTGGCGGCGCTCCATCTTGTCTGAAATGGCATGGGCAACATCGTCAAAGCTGAAATCGCGGCTTTCCGCGGCCATTTGCGCGTGAAAGACGACCTGAAGCAAAAGATCCCCCAGTTCGTCCTTGAGAGCAGCCAAATCTTGCCGCGCGATGGCGTCGGCCACTTCATAGGCTTCTTCGATTGTATAGGGCGCAATGGTCTCAAAATTCTGCTCCAAATCCCAGGGGCATCCGCTCTCAGGGTCTCGCAGTCGGGCCATGATCTGGAGGAGCCTGTCGATCCCGGAGGCAGTGGATTGTGTCATATTATTTTGTCCTGCGGCGCGTGCTGGTGTGCCGTGATGAGCACTTCCAAATTGGCGGCTTTCAGCAGTGCAATATGCGCTGTCTCAAGTGCTTGCCAGAGATCCGGCTCGTTAAGCTGAGCCGGGTCAATATGCTCAGGCCAATATTGGGCAACGATGTTGGCAAATGCGTCTAGTTTTGCTTCATCGACCAGAAAGCGCGGGTCCACTTTCGCTGGGTCACAAACGACGCGCAGACGCAGACAGGCGGGGCCGCCGCCATTGGCCATGGACTGGCGAACATCGACGGGGAACAGGCGGCGAATGGGGCCGTTCTTGCCAATCATGTCCTGCAACCAGGCCCAGACCTTCACATTTTCCTGTGCTTCAGTCGGCAGAATGAGCGCCATTCCGCCTTGGGGAAGGGTCACAAGCTGGGCGTTGAACAAATAGGATTGGATAGCATCGGCGAGGCTTATGCGGTTGGCCGGCACCTCAATTATCTCGAGTTCGGGAAGGCGGCTGCGCAATTGTGCGTAAAAACTCTGCTGACCCTCGAAGGCCAGCTCATGCGCAAATAGCACATGCTCATTGGCCACCGCGACCACATCATTGTGAAACGCCCCGGCGGCTATTGCGGCCTCAGACTGCGCCACAAACAAGGCGTCGTTCACACCATGATGCCGCGCAATTGCTTTTGAGGCCTCAATATGTTGTCGCGCAGGGAAGGGACCGCCTGCAACGCCATAGACAAACACTTCCACCCCTGGCGCGCCATGTTCGGCACACAGGCGCATGTGGTTTGCGGCACCCTCATCGCCAAAGGGGGCGGGGATTGGCCCATGGATAAAGAAGCTGGGGTCGGCAAAAGCGATTTTGAGTTGGGCAAGTGTGCCCGGCCATTCATGGCTGCGGTGCGGCATCGTCATCAGATTGGCGACGCTCAAATGGCAGCACCCATCCATCGTGTCGGGCGCAGGGGACACCGTCGCCGCATTTGCCGCCCACATGGAGGATGCCGATAGGGAATTGGCTAACAGAAGAGCATCTGCGTCTTGAGCGGATGTGCCCATGCTGTGCAACCATGCGTGATTGGGGCGGGCCTGCGGCATGAAGACACCTTGCGCCAAGCCGAGCCTTAGATTGGTGCGCATTTTCTCAATGCCCTGCAGCGCTGCGGCGCGCGGGTAGGAGCGACCACCTGCGTTGCGCGCCGAGGCAATATTGCCCAGGCTCAACCCCGCATAATTATGGCTCGGGCCAATCAGGCCATCAAAGTTAATCTCTCTCAGCATGTTAAGAGCGCGTCACATGCGTGACGAGATCACCTTCCCCAATGTGCAAGAGATGGGCGGTTTGCGGGTCGATGGCGATGCCCCCGTCACGCGGGTCTATCCAGCCAAAGCTCGCACGGAACCAGCCGCCCGTGCGCCAGCAGCATTTTCTCTCCCGTGCCATGTGCGCCGAGTGACGCATCCAGCGCGACAATTCGGGACTCCGCGGCATTACGGATGCTGCGAATTTGGTCGGTGCGGGCCGTCATTGTCGGGCCGCCATCGAAGATATCGATATAGTTTTCCCAAGCAAAACCTTCGAGCTCAAGCATGCGCATAGCGGCGCGACCTGTCGGGTGGGGAATGCCCACAATGGCACGCGCCGTTTCCGGTAGCATGGCTGTGTAAACCGGGTGTTTGGGCATCAGGTCTGCAATAAACTGATTGCCATGCACGGCGTTGAATTCATCCGCTTGTTGAAAGTTCATGCCAAAAAACCGCCCGGCAACGCCATCCCAAAAGGGGGATCCAGCCGCTTCATCGATCACGCCCCGCAATTCTGCCAAGGTTTTGTCGGCAAAACGGGCGCGATGATTGCGGATGAACAGATATCGGCTGCGGGCAATCAACATCCCCAATCCTCCAGCGCGCGCGCTGTGGTGGAGATAAAGGCCGCCAACTTCGGTGGAACCTTCCAAGTCGGTTGAAAGCGTCAACATTTCCGCCCGGAATGTCCGATCCAACTCCACACTATGCTGCGTCAGCATGCCCAGACGATAGGAGTAAAAGGGCCATTTCTGGCCGACTTGAGAGAATATCTGGCAGGTTCCCCGAACCTCACCTGTTTGCGTATTTTCCAAGACGAAAACGTAAAGATCGTCGCGCAATGCGTCATCGGTTTGACCAAAGGCCGCCGCTGCCCGGTCTAGCTTTGCTGCCAAGGATTTTCGATCCGGCGGCAAATTTGTGAAGCCACCGCCCGTGCTCTTGGCCATTTCATAAAGCGCTTGCAGGTCAGGCGCCTGTGCTGCGCGGACGATATAACTCATAGACCGTGCTCCGCCAGACGGATGAGCGTTAGCGTTGAAAGCTGGGCGCGTTCCGCAAGACTGTCCACGATCAAAAATTCCTTATCTGAGTGTATGGCGCCCCCGCGCGGGCCCATTGTGTCGACCACGGGGATACCGCAGGCGGCAATGTTGTTGCCGTCGCAGACCCCACCCGTGGCGCGCCAGCCTATTGGCAGGCCCAGATCGGCGCCGCAATTCTTCACAAGGGTAAAGAGTCTTTCCGTCTGCGCATCAATGGGCTTGGGCGGGCGGTTGAAGCCTCCGTGCAGATGTGCGTGCACGCCATGCTCTTTCTCTACCGCTTCTATCTGCCGGCGTAGGCTCTCCAGCGCTGCCGTCATGTCGTCCGGTGATGATGGGCGCAGGTTTACGCGCAATATCGCAAGGTCTGGCACAATGTTATTGGGGCCGCCGCCATCAATCCTCGCTGGGTTCACCTTCAGCCCATCATGCCGCAATCCCGCCAGCCGTAAGGACAGGTCTGCCGCCGCCAGTAAAGCGTTGCGCCCGTCTTCCGGATTTCGACCGGCATGGGCGGCCGTTCCGTGGAGCGTTATGGAGAAATTCCCGCTGCCCGGCCGCGCACCGGCAAGCGTTCCATCGGGCAGGGCAGGTTCATAGGTTAAGGCCGCTGTTTTGCCTTTGGCGAGGGCTGCGATCAAACGTGCAGAGGCATGGCTACCCGCTTCTTCGTCAGAGTTGATCAGAATGTCATAGCCAATGCGTGCTGCATGGTCATGCCGTTCCAGCGCGGTCAGCGCGGCATGGATCACCGAGATGCCGCCTTTCATATCCGCCGTGCCGGGGCCGCTCAGAATTCCCGGTTCAATCCAGTTGAGCGTCTGAAACGGGTGATCGGCCGCAAAAACCGTGTCCATATGTCCTGTCAGCAGCACGCGAATTGGGGCATCCGGCCGCACGCGAACATGCAGATGCTGCCCACGCGTGATCGTCTGAATATTGCCATGGCCATCCACTGTTTCAACAGGGTCTGGATCAACAAGTTGGACATCCCCCGGCAAGCTCGAAAAGGCACCGGCAAGGCAGGACGCGACCCGTTTCAGCCCGATAAGATTGGTCGTTCCGCTGTTTATGGCCGCCCAAGTTTCAACTTGGGCCAGCATGAAGGCTGGATCGATCTGTGTGATCGCGTCCCGTTCCTGTGGGGTCATCAGGGTCATGCCCCCTCATAGCGGGCCGACTGCGCTTAGGCGAGGGGGGAGCCTTGCACGCAGAGATGAAAATCACCATAGGTGCTTGGCCCTTTTCCTCCCCTAGGATAGACGTCAGATAACTTATCCAAAAAGGGCATGTCATGACCATATATACAGAGCGCGCTGGCCTTCAGGTGGCGGATGTTCTGGCCGAGTTTGTTGAAACCCGCGCCCTTGCGGGGACGGGCATAGCTGCGACTAGTCTTTGGGCAGGTTTGGCAGATATTCTCAATCGCTTTACGCCGCGCAATCGCGCCTTACTGGCTAAGCGTGAGGATTTGCAGGCAAAATTGGATGATTGGCATCGCGCCCACCCCGGGCCAATTCAGGACATGGCAGCCTATCAGGCTTTTCTTCGGGAAATCGGCTATCTGGTGCCAGAGCCTGCCCCGTTTGAGATCACAACGGGCAATGTCGATGATGAGATTGCCGTTATGGCGGGGCCGCAGCTGG
>RFSU01000089.1 GCA_009923795.1 Sphingomonadaceae bacterium | reverse complement strand
TCCACCCATTGGAAGCGAGAGAGGCTAATGCCGCGATCACGCGTCCGGTCGCGGGCGGATACGGCAACAACCTCAATCGGGCGACCAGCGCGGCGTTCAATCAGGCTACGATTGGCATCGATCAGCTTGACGACACCCGCGCCAACTGTTCCCAGACCTGCCAATGCTACCCGCAACGCTTCTGCCATGTTGACGCTCCACAAATTCGCTCTTCTCAGCGCCTTTAAGGAGGATAATGTCTGATTGGAACCAGCTTTTACACAAAGCAGTGGCGCTTCCTTAATCAGGCATGTGGTCTATCGGACACTTGCCCCGCCTGACCACATGTGGAAGACGGGCCGCATGCTGACTCACATTAAAGTTCGGGGCGCCCGGGAACATAATCTCAAGGGCGTCGATGTTGATATTCCGCGCGATACGCTGACCGTGATCACGGGACTGTCCGGTTCGGGCAAGTCGAGCCTTGCTTTTGATACCATCTATGCCGAAGGGCAGCGGCGCTATGTAGAGTCGCTGTCCGCTTATGCGCGTCAGTTTCTGGAAATGATGCAAAAGCCCGATGTGGATCACATAGAGGGCCTGTCCCCCGCCATCAGCATTGAGCAGAAAACAACCAGCCGAAATCCACGCTCCACCGTTGCGACGGTGACAGAGATTTATGATTATATGCGTTTGCTCTGGGCGCGTGTTGGCATTCCATATTCGCCGGCAACAGGGCTTCCCATTTCAGCCCAAACAGTCAGCCAGATGGTCGATCGCGTGGCCGCTTTGCCAGAGGGAACGCGGCTCTATCTGCTCGCGCCCGTCGTGCGGGGTCGCAAGGGGGAATATCGCAAGGAATTGGCGGAGTGGCAAAAGGCGGGCTTCACCCGTGTGCGCATTGACGGCGCATTTCACGATATTGATGAGGCCCCTGCCCTTGATAAGAAATTCAAGCATGACATTGAAGTGGTGGTTGATCGCATCGTCGTGCGCGAGGGGATTGAGACGCGGCTTGCCGACAGCTTTGAAACCGCGCTGAAGCTCGCCGACGGGCTGGCCTTTGTCGATCCTGCGGACGCGCCAGAGGATGCGTCGACCTCCAAAGATGTGCTGGGTGATCATGCCCCGCCGGGGCGCATCGTCTTTTCAGAGAAATTTGCCTGCCCTGTTTCAGGTTTCACCATTTCTGAAATTGAACCGCGCCTCTTTTCCTTCAACGCGCCGCAAGGGGCGTGCCCGACATGCGATGGTTTGGGGGAGAAGCTCTCCTTCGATCCGGAACTCATCGTTCCCAATGAAAGCCTGTCGATCAAAAATGGCGCGATTGTTCCTTGGGCGAAGTCCAACCCGCCCAGCCCTTATTATATGCAGGTGCTCAGCTCCCTCGCGCGGCATTTTGGCTTCAGCCTAGAGACACCTTGGAAAGATCTGCCCGCAGACATACGCGACATCCTCCTCAATGGTGCAGGCCTCGAGATAATCCGTCTCACCTTTCAGGATGGGCGCAAAACCTATGATGCGCACAAACATTTCCATGGCGTGATCGGTAATCTCAATCGACGCCTGATCCAGACCGATAGCGCCTGGATGCGCGAAGAACTGGCGAAATATCAAAGCTCGGCCCCCTGCGAGGCCTGCCTAGGTGCGCGCCTCAAGCCGGAGGCGCTGTGCGTCAAAATCGCCGACACCACGATCAGCACCGCAACCCAATTGTCGGTGGTCGATGCAGTTGCGTGGTTCGGCGCATTGGAGGCCAAGCTCGGCCCGCAGCAGCAGCAAATTGCCCGCGCGATCCTGAAAGAGATTAATGAGCGGTTGGGCTTCCTCAACAATGTTGGCCTTGATTACCTGAACCTCAGCCGCACATCGGGCACCTTATCTGGAGGTGAGAGCCAGCGGATCCGCCTCGCCTCCCAAATCGGGTCGGGCCTGTCGGGCGTTCTTTATGTGCTGGATGAACCCTCAATCGGCTTGCATCAGCGCGATAATGATATGCTGTTGGCGACGCTGCAGAGGCTGCGCGATTTGGGTAACACGGTGATCGTCGTGGAACATGACGAGGATGCCATTCGCCATGCCGACTATATCATCGATATGGGGCCGGGTGCTGGTGTGCATGGCGGGCAGATTGTGGCGCAAGGCAGCCTTGCCGATATTGAGGCCGCACAAGGGAGTTTGACCGCAGACTATCTGACTGGGCGTCGGGAAATCCCCGTGCCCGCAAAGCGGCGCAAAGGGACGGGCAAGAAACTGATCGTCAAAGGCGCGCGTGAGAATAATCTGCGCAATGTCTCCGCCTCCATCCCGCTTGGCACCTTCACCTGCGTCACGGGCGTGTCTGGATCGGGCAAATCCAGCTTCACCATCGACACCCTGTATGCGGCTGCCGCGCGCACATTGAACGGGGCCAGAGTCGTCGCGGGAAAGCATGACAAAATTGAAGGCCTCCAGTTCCTCGACAAAGTCATCGATATTGATCAATCCCCCATTGGTCGCACCCCACGATCAAATCCGGCGACCTATACGGGCGCGTTTACCAATATCCGCGACTGGTTTGCCGGCCTGCCCGAGGCTCAAGCGCGGGGTTACAAGCCGGGGCGCTTTTCCTTCAACGTCAAGGGCGGGCGGTGCGAAGCCTGCCAAGGCGACGGCGTCATCAAGATTGAAATGCACTTTCTCCCCGACGTCTATGTGACATGCGAAGATTGCAAAGGCGCGCGCTATAATCGGGAAACCTTGGAGGTGAAGTTCAAGGGGCATTCCATTGCCGATGTGCTCGACATGACGGTGGAAGATGCGGTGGAATTTTTCAAGGCGGTTCCCCCCATTCGGGACAAAATGGCGATGCTGGCTGAAGTCGGGCTTGGCTATGTGAAGGTTGGCCAACAGGCGACGACGCTTTCCGGCGGGGAAGCACAGCGCGTTAAGCTCGCCAAGGAACTCAGCCGACGGGCGACGGGCAATACCCTTTATATTCTAGATGAGCCGACCACGGGCTTGCATTTTGAAGACGTCCGCAAGCTGCTTGAGGTGCTTCATGCTCTGGTCGATCAGGGGAATAGCGTCGTCGTGATCGAACATAATCTGGATGTTATTAAAACAGCCGATTGGATCATCGATCTCGGCCCAGAAGGTGGCATTAAGGGCGGTGAGATTATTGGCGAAGGGACGCCGGAAGCGATTGCCGCTCATCCGCGCAGCTATACGGGCAGCTATCTCAAGCCACTACTGGGCGGAAAAAAGTAGAGGCCCGGCGACCAAAGCAGAACGGCAATTGAGCCTCTGCAAAGAGCGGTATTATTGAACCAAAATGGCATTAACCTCGCAAGAAAGGATGCAGTTGGCATTCATGTTTTTGCGCTGCTCTTGACGCAAAAAAGCCATTTTTGGAAGTAACTGAGATTTTCAGACTTCCCTCTTTAAGTAAATTTTGGTTAACGTGGCGCTAGTCATTGCCAATTTGGCATGATTCGGTGCGTGCGAGGGTATGAATGATGCGGGTCCTTCTTATTGAAGATGAACCATCCACCGCCAAAGCCGTCGAAATCATGCTCTCTGGTGAAGGGTTTAATGTCTACACCACGAATCTTGGTGAAGAGGGCATCGACCTTGGGCGGCTCTATGATTATGACATTATTTGTCTGGATCTGAACCTGCCGGACATGAACGGCTATGATGTTCTTAAGAAATTGCGGGCAGCCCGGGTAGAAACCCCGATTTTGATTTTGTCCGGCTATGCCGATATTGACTCAAAGCTGCGCGGGTTCGGCATGGGTGCCGATGACTATATGACAAAGCCGTTTCACCGGGAAGAATTGGTGGCGCGCATTTATGCCATCGTTCGACGTTCGAAGGGGCATTCGCAATCCATCATCCGCACAGGACATTTGTCGGTCAACCTTGATGCAAAGACTGTCGATGTCGCCGGAACGCGCGTTCATCTGACCGGCAAAGAATATATGATTCTAGAATTGCTCTCCTTGCGAAAGGGAACGACGCTGACCAAGGAGATGTTTCTTAACCACCTCTACGGCGGCATGGATGAGCCGGAGCTCAAGATCATCGATGTGTTCATTTGCAAGCTGCGCAAAAAACTGTCTCTCGCCTGCGGCGGACATAATTATATCGAAACCATCTGGGGTCGGGGATATGTTCTAAGGGACCCTGAAGAGCACGCTCAAGCTGCTTGAAAAGCCCTGCCGCCAATATAGCCTGCAGGGCTTTTCAATTCACCTATGCACCCAGTTAAGCGGTTATGGCCGCTTTCTTAAGACCCGCCTTGCGCTGGCGACGCATGGCTGAGCCTGCAATGCCAAAGCCGGCAAGCATCATGGCCCAAGATGTTGGCTCAGGAATCCCACCCGGAGGTGGCGTGACGGCACCAAAGCCGTCAAGATACACATAACCCCAATGGCCTGTTGGTTCGCAATCTGCGGCAAGAACGGACAGCAGAAAATCATGCCCAACCAAGCCAGCGCCAATTGCCAGATTCTCAATCTGCTATTGCGGCGTATAATAGCTGTCACCATTGAAGGAGAAGCGTGGATCAATGCCGCCCCCGCCAGAGGCCGCATTATATTGCCGCCGAATCAGCTCGGTCGATGTCGTAAGGTCGGTCAAAGTAATGATCATGGTCGCCGCATCATTAGTCCCATGAGCCCCTTCGAGAACCGACTTCCAAGCAAAGAAGATATTGCTGTCTGACTAATTATTGACTCGCTGTTGCAGGACGGATGCATATCCACCCCAGGTCGTATTCTCGACGCGATAACTAAACTTCCCGCCATAAACGGTTGACCCAAAGGCGGCCCCAACATTGGGGTCTACCGTGCCCGATGCCACAATGCTGGACCGTACTCCCCCATCACCGGGGATGAAGTTGTTGGGATTCAAGCCCGCGTTCGAGACATTCCCCCGATACCCACCGCCTTGAGTCCAACCCGAGGCATTTCCGGCTTCAAAGTCTCCGTTGACGAACGAGGACGCATGGGCCGCTGTTGTACTTAAAAGTGCGGCAATTGCCGCGAGTCCTAATTTCTTCATGACGCTTCACTCCATCCATTCAGAGGAAGGCCCACATATTTGCGGTACCTGACGGAGCGACCCAAGCCTTTAGCCTGCCACATCTAACCAAATCGTAATGAGTCTGGCAATCATGCAACCACCAACACACAATGGTCTAGTTTTCGCTTATTATGATAAATTCTAAACCTATTCAGATCAGAATCTCTGCGCCTTGAAATTAAGAGAAACAAAAAACCCCGCCAGCGTCGCTGACGGGGTTTTATGGCGTTTCTAAACGACCAAATGACTTGGCTTACGCCTCGTCGCTGGCCGATTCAGGAGTATGGATCACAGCACCCAACGCATCATCACCCGTATCGGCCTCAACAGGCTGACGGAGCTCAGCTGCGCGTTCTTCCGCTGCGGATTTTGGCGCCACAAGGCTCTGCTGCCAAGCGCGCTGCTGCACGCGAAGGGCGGCATCACGGCTGGAGGCGGCAACGCGAAGGCGGTTCATGCCAGCGCCCGTCCCGGCCGGGATGAGGCGACCAACAATCACATTTTCCTTCAGGCCCATCAGCGTGTCCTTCTTCCCTTCAACCGCCGCCTGCGTCAGCACGCGCGTGGTTTCTTGGAAGGATGCCGCCGAGACAAAGCTGCGGGTCTGCAAGCTTGCCTTGGTGATGCCCAGAAGGATCGGCTTGCCCTGTGCAGGCTGACCGCCAGTTGCTTCGACCTTGCCGTTGATTTCGAGCATTTCCTCATAATCAACTTCTTCGCCCGGAAGCAGCGTGGTGTCCCCAGCATGGGTAATCTCAACCTTTTGCAGCATCTGACGAACGATCGTTTCAATGTGCTTATCGTTGATCTTCACGCCCTGAAGACGGTAAACTTCCTGAATTTCCGCAACGAGATATTCGGCCAAAGGCTCAATCCCCATTGCTTCCAGAATGTCATGCGGATCAAGCGAACCGGCAACAATCACGTCACCGCGCTTGACCAAATCGCCTTCCTGAACGTCGATCACCTTCGACTTCGGCACCAAGAATTCGACCAGATCCCCATCTTCCGGCTGAATGCCAATCTTACGCTTGGCCTTATAGTCCTTGCCGAATACGACACGGCCGGAGATAGGCGCGATGATCGCGGCATCCTTTGGCTTACGTGCTTCAAACAATTCGGCAACGCGCGGCAGACCGCCCGTAATATCGCGGGTCTTGGCAGCTTCGCGGGTGACGCGGGCGAGAACATCGCCAGCCTGCACCTGCGCGCCATCTTCGATCGAGAGCATCGCACCGACGGCCAGCATATAACGGCCTGCTTCACCAGAATCGCCATCAAGCAGCGTCAGGCGCGGACGAAGATCGATCTTCGAACGACCCGGACGGAATTCTGTGACGACCTTCTGGGCAATGCCCGTCGCTTCGTCGGTCTGTTCCACCAAAGTCTGGCCTTCGACCAAGTCCTGATACTTCACAATACCCGGGATTTCCGTGATCACCGGCATGGTGAAGGGATCCCATTCGGCGATACGCTCCCCACGCTTCACCTTGGCCCCATCGGCAAACAGCACATAGGATCCATAAGGAAGGCGATCGGCGGCGCGCTCACGGCCTTCTGCGTCGAGAAGGACGATCACGCCATTGCGGGACAAGGCGACATTGCGGCCCTGCTTATCGGCAATGGTCCGCAGTTCACGATAATGCACCGTGCCATCGACAGCCGCTTCAAGGTGCGACTGTTCATTGAGCTGCGCTGCACCGCCGATGTGGAACGTCCGCATCGTCAACTGCGTGCCCGGCTCCCCAATGGACTGCGCCGCGATGACGCCAACGGCTTCGCCAATGTTCACCGGCGTGCCGCGTGCAAGGTCGCGGCCATAGCATTTGCCGCAAACACCCATACGGGTTTCGCAGATCAGCGGGGAACGAATGCGCACGGCCTGAATGCCGATATCTTCGATCCGGGCAACCATAGGCTCATCCAGCAACGTTCCGGATTCGATGATGGTTTCCTTCGTCTTGGGATCGACAATATCTTCTGCCACAGTCCGGCCCAAGATACGCTCAGCCAACGAGGCAATAACGGAACCGCCCTGAACAATCGCCTTCATCTCCAGCGCGCGTTCGGTGCCGCAATCTTCCTCAATAACCGTGCAATCCTGCGACACGTCGACCAGACGGCGCGTCAGATAGCCTGAGTTCGCCGTCTTAAGCGCCGTATCCGCCAGACCCTTACGGGCACCGTGGGTTGAGTTGAAATATTCAAGAACGGTCAGACCTTCCTTGAAGTTCGAAATGATCGGCGTTTCGATGATTTCGCCCGACGGCTTGGCCATCAGGCCCCGCATGCCGGCAAGCTGCTTGATCTGCGCTTGCGAACCACGCGCACCGGAATGCGCCATCATGTAAATGGCGTTGGTCGGCAGTTCGCGTCCATCCGGGCCCTTTTTAACGGCCTGAATTTCCTTCATCATTTCACCAGCCACCTGATCACCGCAACGGCTCCAGGCGTCGATCACCTTGTTATATTTTTCCTGCTGGGTGATCAGACCATCCTGATATTGCTGATCGAAATCACGCACCAAGACGCGCGTTTCTTCAACAAGCTGATCCTTGGCGGCGGGAATGACCATGTCATCCTTACCGAAGGAAATGCCCGCATTACAGGCATGACGGAAGCCGAGCGACATGATCGCGTCTGCGAACAGCACCGTTTCCTTCTGACCGGTGTGGCGATAGACAACGTCAATAACGTCGCCAATTTCCTTCTTGGTCAGCAGGCGGTTGACCGTATCAAACGGCACCTTGTGGCTCTTTGGCAGACACTCACCCAACAGCATACGGCCAGGCGTCGTTTCAAACCGCTTCATGACAGTGCTGCCATCTTCATCGGTCTGCGGCACGCGGGCGGTGATCTTGGTGTGCAGCGTCACGGCCTTGGCGAACAATGCCTGATGCACCTCATCAATGTTAGAGATCAGCATACCTTCACCCGGCTCTGCTTCCTTCATCATTGACAGATAATAGAGACCAAGCACCATATCCTGCGACGGAACGATGATCGGCTTGCCATTCGCAGGCGACAGGATGTTGTTGGTCGACATCATGAGGACACGGGCTTCCAACTGCGCTTCAAGCGACAGCGGAACGTGAACGGCCATCTGGTCACCGTCAAAGTCAGCGTTAAACGCCGAGCAGACGAGCGGGTGAAGCTGGATTGCCTTGCCTTCGATCAACACAGGCTCAAACGCCTGAATGCCCAAACGGTGAAGCGTCGGGGCGCGGTTGAGCATGACGGGGTGTTCCCGGATCACTTCATCCAGAATATCCCAGACTTCCTTACGCTCCTTTTCAACCCACTTCTTCGCCTGCTTCAGCGTCATCGACATGCCCTTGGCATCGAGACGGGAATAGATGAACGGCTTGAATAGTTCGAGCGCCATCTTCTTCGGCAAGCCGCATTGATGCAACTTGAGTTCCGGACCCGTCACGATGACCGAACGACCCGAATAATCGACGCGCTTGCCGAGCAAGTTCTGACGGAAGCGGCCCTGCTTGCCCTTGAGCATGTCGGACAGTGACTTCAATGGACGCTTATTGGCGCCCGTGATCGTGCGACCGCGACGGCCATTGTCGAACAAGGCGTCAACAGCTTCTTGCAACATGCGCTTTTCGTTGCGGACGATGATGTCCGGCGCGCGCAGTTCCATCAGGCGCTTCAAGCGGTTGTTACGGTTAATCACGCGACGATAAAGATCGTTGAGATCTGACGTCGCAAAACGACCGCCATCCAGCGGCACGAGCGGGCGCAATTCTGGCGGAATAACCGGAACAACTTGCAGGATCATCCATTCCGGACGGTTGCCGGAATCGATGAAGCTCTCAACCACCTTCAGGCGCTTGATGATCTTCTTAGGCTTGAGTTCCGACTTGGTTTCGGCGAGTTCCTTCAACAGGTCATCGCGTTCCCCTTCCAGATCGAGGCCTTCGAGCAGAACGCGGATCGCTTCTGCACCAATGCCAGCCGAAAAGGCGTCTTCGCCATATTCGTCCTGCGCATCGAGGAGTTCGTCTTCCGTCATCAGCTGGAATTTTTCCAGCGGGGTCAGGCCCGGCTCCATAACGATGTAGTTTTCGAAATACAGCACGCGCTCCAGCTGCTTGAGCTGCATGTCGAGCAGCAAGCCAATGCGCGACGGCAGCGACTTTAAGAACCAGATGTGCGCAACAGGGGCTGCCAGCTCGATATGGCCCATGCGCTCACGGCGGACCTTCGAGACGGTGACTTCAACGCCGCATTTTTCGCAGACGATGCCCTTAAACTTCATGCGCTTATACTTGC
>RFSU01000088.1 GCA_009923795.1 Sphingomonadaceae bacterium | reverse complement strand
GCCGGTGCGGCTGCATTTACGGCCGCTGGAATGGGGGGTTGTTCCCCTTGGCCGGGAAGCGGTGTGATGGCAGCGGCGGGGACCGGAGGCGGCACATCCGCTGCCGATACCGGGGTGGGCGCAGCCATCTGAGCCGCATTTGGTGGGGTCTGCGGATTTCTAGAGGCGTTCAGTCCAATCAGCGTGGTGGCGCCAAGAATGCCGACAAAGGCGATACCCGCGAAAAGCGCCAGACCGTCGCGGCCTGGACGGCGCTGGGTGACAAGCGGCAAAGTTGACCGGGTGGCCAGTGCCTCTGACTCCAACACGCTTGTGTCTCTGGGATCTTCTAGGTCAGATGCCTTTTCTGTGATCTGGCGGTTTGGGCGCATCGCTTAGTCTCCGGCCTTATTGGCAGCCGGGGCTGCGCTCTCAATCGCCTTGGGCACGCCCTGATATTCAAGGCTGGCGACATTGCGTCCAGACCGCAGAATCAACGCTGCAGGCACACCTTCGACCACAATCAGGTCATCGCGCACGGCGTAATTGACGGGCCCCTCTGCACCTTTGACATCCCGCACCAAGATTGCCGGCATTTCGGCAGATGCAGGCCAGGCAAGATAGACAAATTTTCCATCGTCATAGACTTTTGACGGAAGCAGGCTGGGTGCGCCTGTCTTCTTCCAAGCATAGTTCAAATCTGCCGGGTCAACGGGTCGTGCCAAGGGGGAACCGCTCGCCAGTTCGCTTTCCTCGGGCGTCAACAGGGGCGCAGAGGACGCGGCTGGTTTCTTTGGCACATCGGGATAGGTGAAGCGCAACTGATACACAGGCGCGAGGGCAGGGTTGGCAACAAGATCGAGAAAATAGGTATGCCGATCGGTCACCACCGTCAAATTCGTCCGGCCGCGGGCGATCAGGGGTTTGACGAATAAGAGGTTGGCCCGCTTATTGGGCGTGATCTGCCAATTGGTGGAATCGCCAATGGCCACATTTTCAATCTGCTCATCCTCGCCAAAGGCAATAACGGCCTGCACACCAAGCTGCGCGTCTACACGGACGATATCGTCCTTGGCAAACATACGGCTAACAAGCCGGGCATCGCGCGCCATGACGGGGGTGGCGGCCACCAACAAGAGCGCTAGGCCGCCAAGCGCAAAAGAACGGGTCATTTTGGTCATCTCTCTTTTCTGGCCGCGCCGGGCTTGCGGAACTGGCTCCCAATTCCCCGTGCCCGCGCAGCTGGGCCGCCTCTGGGCTGCGATACACTTTCAACTGTGGCTTGGACGATCATCCGCTGAGGCGCACTGGCGGCACCCGCCAACGGCGCTCCAGCGGACGCGGAAGCTGGCTCCAGCCCCACGACTGTCGATATCCGCCGACTGCCATAGCTCATAGAGCCCGTTGCCGCTGACGACATAAGGGGTGCTGCATCGTTGAAGGGCAGCGACAGTGAAGCGCTTGACCCTTCGCCAGCCTGCGGAGCTGCAAGGCCAAAGGCATTCCAAGCGGCAACCATAGCGGCCGTCACTTTGATCACCAATATCATCAACGCCATGTGAATAGACGCAATCATAAAGAGAGCGAGGGCGGCACGGCCGTTTATCCCTTCGGCATCCACGAGCGTTCGCAGAACCGGGATCAGCAGCTCCAGCATCAGCCCTCCGCCGACGACGACAAACAGCGGCGTGACGGCCATAATCACCACCCCGCGCAGCCAGCCGGCACACAGGCCCTTGGTCGGCCCAAACAAAGCCAAGACGACAAAAACGGGCCCAACGGCCAAAAGGATGGCCAAGGCGATCCTTGCAGTCACCAAGACGCCAATGGTCCCCAGCATCAACAGCAAGGCCCCGAGCCACATGAGATTTCCGGGCGTAAAACTGCCCGAGGCTGCCGCACTTGCGGCACCTTCTGGCCCGGCGCTTGTGGCATCTGCGGCTTGGGTGACCAGTTGGAACACCAAATCTATTCTGGAAGCGAAGATTTCTGTCGCAGACCCCTGCGTCCCAGAGATGATCGCTGCAATTTGGTCTGGCGCGCCCAGCGCAATTGCCCAAACAACATTCTGATAGGCAACCCAGCTTGTTGCAAAGGTCAGAACCAGACCAAGCGTGATGAAGCGGGGCGTCAGGGCAGATATGCCAATCCGGCTGCGGCCCGTGAGCAGGGAGATGGCGAAAAAGGCGATATAAAGCGTGAGCAAAATGGTGAGCGCAGGCAGCAAAGCGCCCTGACCCCCAAATAATCGGCCAAAGGCCGTTGCTGTCATCTCATTCGACAGACAATCGACCGCGCGCAAAGCCGCCAACACGCCGTCAGACGCATTCTCAACCAAAGGCGCGCACTGGCCGCTCACTCGGCGGCCTCTTGTGCGTAATGCTGCATATCGCCTTCTGGCCAAGCCGTGCCCGTCAGGCGTTCAAACCATGCGGATGGGGCATCACCCGTTTCAGTGCGAATAGCATCCAGCCGCCGAACAATGCTCTCTCGACCCGACAGCACCATCAAAAGCTCTGGCATCATCGACAAATCAAGCCGCACGACAACGGATGCGTCAGGCTGGCGGATCAGGAAGCAGCGGCTGTGCGCGGGCAGAGTGCGGATGAGGTCCAACTCATGCAGCGTCAGGCCGAAGCCCTCGCAATAATCCTCTGGTCTTGCCCGCGCATTGGGCATGAAGATCATCGTCGCCGTTTGTTCGACAAGCGCCGTTGAAATACGGCTATCAAGGGCATCGCGCGCAGATTGTGTCGCAAACCCGACCAGCGCGTTGCGTTTACGCAATGTCTTGAGCCAATCCCGGATGCGCGCGGCAAACACTTCATCGTCCAGCGCTTTCCAGCCTTCATCAATCAAGATCATGGTTGGCTGCCCGTCCAGACGTTCCTCAATCCGGTGGAAGAGATACATCATGGTCGGCGTGCGCAGGCGCGGCGTTTCCAAAAGCGCCGTCATATCGAACCCTAGGGTCGGGCAAGACAGATCCAGTTGGTCTTCGGCATTATCGAACAGCCACCCAAATTCGCCGCCCTCAATCCAAGCCTCTAGCCGGCTGCCAAGGTCTCCGGGCTGCGGACGGCGCGTGCCTGCGAGCAATTCACGGAAATGGGTGAGGCGCCGAAGGGACGGATCATTGACATAGGCCGCATCGACCGCCGATGCGATGATCGCATGTTCTTCCGGGCCTTGGGCTGCCAGCAGAACGCCCAGCCAATCCCGCAAAAACGCGCGATTGACCGGCGTGTCGGGCAGCGCCAGCGGGTTAAAGCCGCTCGGCTCTCCGGTGGAGATCCGGCTATACCGCCCGCCAATGCCGCGCACGAAGACTTCTGCCCCACGATCCTTATCGAACAAGATGGTGCGCGGGTTGAATTTTTGGGCTTGGGCCGCAAGAAAATTCATAACCACGGTCTTGCCGGAGCCGGACGGGCCGATGACCGTGAAATTGCCGAGATCACCATGGTGGAAGTTGAAGAAGAAGGGAGTCGCGCTGGTTGTTTGTAACAGCGAGACGGCCTCTCCCCAATGATTGCCAGAGGCCTGCCCCATGGAAAAGCCATGCAGCGACCCAAAACAGGCCATATTGGCGCTGGAAATGAGCGCACGCCGGACAAGAAAGGCCTCATTGCCGGGGAATTGACCCCAGAAACAGGGCTCTAAATTCACGTCCTCACGAACCGCAATTGCGCCAAGATCGGCCAGCGCGGCCGAACAGGCCGCCGTTGCCTCATCCAGCGCAGCCAGTCGATCGCTGCGCACGAGCACCGACAAATGGTGATCCCCAAACCCAACGGCGCCCACGCCAAGCGCGTCGCGCGCAGATTGCATTTCGCGCCGTTCCGCCAACGCCTCTTCATCGGCAGAGCGCAAGCGCCGGACCGCAAGGTCGATCCTCTCCCTGGCAACCTGCCTGTCGCTTGGCGCATAGGTTTCGCACAGCACCATTTCATAGGGCAGACGCATTAAGGCGTCGGTAAAGCCAGGCGAGGTGCTGTCGGGATACTCTTTCAGGCTCAAAATAGAGGCAAAGCTTGGCCCATCCGGCCCGCGAAGCTCCAGCGCGTCCAGACCAAAGCTGATCCGCTTATAGGGCAGCATGCTGCCGATCCGCGTGTCTGCCGCAGGCCGACGCACAGGCCGCATCTCTCCATTATAAATCGCAGACAGCAATTCCAGCAGTTCCGAACAGGGACCACTGCGCCCCGGATAATCACCAAGCAGCCGCGCGCCATAAGGGGCCAAAGCAGAGGCAAGAGAACCTGCCGCCGCCCGCAAGCTGCGAACATCGCCCGCGTCGGCCTGAGGGCCTTCCGCACCTTTGCGCTGCATCAGGCGGGATATGCGTTCTGGCCAGCCAGCTTTGCCCCGTGCGGGGCGGCGGACCAATGTAATGAACTGGTCGTTCACGAACATACTGCCGCTGGCGAGCCGATCCTCCCACTGATCATCAATATATTGGGCCAAAGGATCCGTATATTTTCCATCCAGCCCGACTTTGACGCGTCGGCGAATAATATGGTGGTAGAGCACGAAGCGCGCATCCAGAACACTGCGGAGCAACACTTCGCGCGTTGCCGCATGCGCATTCAGCTCCACAGTATCGGCAGTTTCAAAGCTGATCCCGGGGACGACCAGCGCCGTCATCAATGCGCCATCTTCCAGCTGGACAATATCGTCATCCAGTAGGTCACGATAGGGCAGCCGATCCCCTGCCAGCGCTTCTGCACGCTTCAGCATCGACCGAAGGCCCTTATTGCCAGAGAATAACGTCATATTGCCTGCGCTCCTTCAGGCCGCGTAGCTGTTGCAGCCCCAGAATTGCCAGTTACGAACACGCGGCGTCCGCGATACTTTCGTGATCCAAAGATCAAAGACGCGGGGTTCCCGCAGACAGGCAATATATCCGATCGCATGAATGAGCAGCGCAATCGGCAGGGCTAGGAAACTTTTGGTGATCAAAAAGGCTTCAGTGGTGGCCGCTGCGTTGATGATGAAGAAGCTATAAGTGACGCCCGCAAACATCTGTGGCCGGGTGAGGGCGCGATGAACCGGGTGGCGAACAAGATCCACAATCAATCCTCAACCAGCCGACGCGGCTTGAATGCCGGAAACGATCGCACTCGCCCCAAATAAGATGAAGCAGCCCAGAATGACCGTGGCGCCGAACCGCCAGTTCATCCGTCCTGTCAGCATCATAAAACCAACCGCTGCCACAGCCATAACGGCAACGGCCGTTGCGACATTGCCCAGCAATGTGCCTTGCATCCAGCTGAGCGCGGAAATGATCGGGCCAGAGCCTTGCGGGTTAACAGTCTGCGCAAATGCGGTCTGCGCGGGCAGCAGAGCCAGGCAGAAAGACAGGAAAAGGCGGCGCATGAACATCATTTATCTCCGGACTGGTAAGGACAGGCGGCCCATGATGGCCGAGACATAATTTTGGGTTTCGCGGATCCGCGGGATGCCATTGGCTTTGGCCACGCGGGCAGGCCCGGCATTATAGGCCGCCAGAGCTTTTTCCAAATCGCCGCCGAACATGTTGAGCATCAGCCGGAGGTAACGAGCGCCGCCTTCCAGATTCGCCAAAGGGTCATCAGGGTTCACCTGCATGTCCCGCGCAGTGCCGGGCATGAGTTGAGCCAATCCCTTTGCGCCAACAGGAGAGACGGCATGCGGGTTCCAGCGGCTTTCCTGCCAAACCAGCGCCTCAAGCAGGCTGGGGCTCAGATCATAGCGAACGGCGAGACGGGCGATATGCGCCGTCCATTGTGCTGGACCTGCAGATGGCGCGGCAATGGTTTCACCGGGGTTTTGGTTGGCCTGCTGGCGGCCGACCTCAACCGGACGCGATCCACTTGCTCCTCGCGCGATCCAAACGGACGTGTCGCCGGATATCTCGAGAACATCGGCAAGCGCAGCAGGCGACAGGACGAGCGACGCGCAAATCGCGCTCACGAAACCTGCCAATTTTCCCCTGCGACTCATCAAGATACCCCAAAAAAACTAGAGGGCGCCGCATTGCGTCATTTACATGACAGTTTCAAGACTTTGGTCGCCTATCCCTAGAATGGGCTTCCGCTATCAGAACCAAAATTCACTAGGTAAACTGGGGTTTGTTGTTGGAATATGTCCAGCTTAATGCAGCCTTTACACGTCAACGAGCTAGAAGGCGCATGGGGTTCACGACTGCCGCAATGATGCGCGCAAAGTCGTGTCAAATAAGTGAAAAAAAAGTGTCATGTTTCTCTCCTAAGAGGGCTAAGCGCGTTGGCAGAATCATCTGGCCCGCAAGATTTTGTTAAGGGGATACATCGTGAAGAATTTTCAAGGCTTCGTCCTTGCTGGCTGCAGCGCCATCGCGCTCGCTGGCTGTGGCCCGAGCGATATCGCTTCGCCTGGCTCGGGTGGCAATGTCACCATCAATTACCCGACCAGCGGCACAAGCGGCGGTGGAAGTTCAAGCGGTGGCGGCACGGTCACGGCAGCAGCCGGTTGCCCGACAATCTCTGACCCCCAAGGCCTGACGGACGCTGGCACGATCACCGGCCCGACGGGCACATGGCGTGTTTGCCAGTTGCCCCGCACAATCAAGACGTCAACCACCTTGCCGAAGGTTGCCGGCCTGCTTTATTCGATGAATGGTCGGGTCGACGTTGGCTGCGATGGCGGTTTCACTGCGCCGACATCTAGCGCTGCTTACACATCGACCACACTGGGCTGCACGACCGCTTTGACAGCTGATACGAACGTTACGCTGACTATCGAGCCGGGCGTCATCCTGTTTGGCAATACTGGACAATCTTGGCTGGCAGTCAATCGCGGCAACAAGATTTCAGCCGTTGGGTCGGCCACTAAGCCGATCGTTTTCACGAGCCGCGATAACGTTCTGGGTCTTGTTGATGATACATCGCAGGGCCAATGGGGCGGCGTTGTGCTTTTGGGTCGCGCTCCGACAACCGATTGTAACGTTGGCACGGTTGCGGCGAGCACGTGTGAACGCGATACAGAAGGCGCTGCAGATCTTGCTCGATTTGGCGGCAATAATTCGGCCGATAACAGCGGCAAGATGAGCTTTGTGCAAATCCGCTATTCAGGCTTCGTCTTGGGTGCGGGGCGTGAGCTTCAGGCCCTGACCACCGAGTCGATCGGATCTGGCACGGTGTTGAACAATATCCAATCGCACAACAGCTCTGACGACGGCAGCGAGTTTTTTGGCGGCGTTGTGAACATGAAATATTATGTGGCAACAGGCGCTGACGATGACAGCTTGGATGTCGACACGGGCGCTCAGATGAACGTGCAATATGCCTTGCTTCTGCCGCGCAGCGGCAAGGGCGACGCGCTGTTTGAAATCGACAGCAACGGCAATGAAGCTGACACACCGCGCACCAAGCTGCAGGTTTCGAACTTCCTTGCTATCCAGCCGCAAACCAGCGCAGATAACGAGGCGAACGACCAAGCGGCAGCTCTTTTCCGTGGAAACTCCGACACGACTTTGGTCAACGGCGTTTTGCTTGCCCCGAATAATGAGTGCATTCGCATGAATGGCTCTGGAACAACGCCGGCATCGCTGACGGTAAGGTCGGTTGTGCTTCAATGTAACACAACCAAGTTCCTCGGCACTGGCAGCTTCACGGCCGCGCAGGTCTCGGGCTTCTTTGGATCTGGCTCTAACGGCAACAATGATGCCTTCACCCCGACGCTTGCCAACTTGTTTGTCAACGGCACCAACGAAACGGGTGTGGCGGCATTTGATGCATCGACCCTGTCCTCGTATTTCACGAAGACAACCTATATTGCCGCCGTCCAGAACAGCTCCGACACCTGGTACGCGGGTTGGACATGTAACAGTGCGACGGCCAATTTCGGCAGCACCTCAACGGCTTGCACCTCGCTGCCAACGACCTGAGGCTGAACGATTTTGAAAACCAACTCGGGGGCAGTCAGTTACTGGCTGCCCCCGCATCTCTTTGACCCTAGGGGGAAATAAAATGTCCATCTCACCGCGGCTGGTCGGCGCTGCGCTTTTGACCACAGCTCTGTCTTCGCCAACCTTGGCCTATGCAACTGCGCTACAAGAGCAAACACCTGTTGCTGAGCCAACTCCGTCTGACGCGAATGAGGCCAATTCTGTTCAAGCTGAACCGACAGCGCCAGCGGCGGCTGAGGAGGAGCAAGTGGACATTTCCGTCCCCGGGGGCGAGATTGTTGTGACCGGTCGGCGCGACCGCAACCTGGAGAAGGCGTCACAGCAGGTCATTAGCGTTCTGTCGTCCGCGGAAATTGCGCGGACGGGCGAAGGCAATATTGCCGGTGCGCTAGGACGCGTGACGGGCTTGAGCGTAGTTGGCAGCGGTTATGTGTATGTTCGCGGCCTCGGCGACCGCTATTCGCTCGCCTTGCTCAATGGATCCCCCTTGCCGAGCCCGGAACCGCTTAAGCGCGTTGTGCCGCTTGATCTGTTTCCCAGCAGCGTCATTGCCTCATCGTTGGTGCAGAAAAGCTATTCTGCCAATTACCCTGGTGAATTTGGCGGCGGCGTCATCAACCTAACGACAAAAGCGGTCAGCAAAGAGCCTTTCCTCTCCTTTGGGTTTGGAACATCCGGCGATAGCGAAACGACCGGAAAAATTGGGTATACCTATTTTGGCAGCAAGTCCGACTGGAGTGGCTATGACAATGGTGCGCGGGATAAGCCCGCTGCGCTGCAGGCCTTTCTGGACAGCGGCAAACGCCTGAGCGACGGCACAGTCGATAGCCAAGCCATTGCAAGCCAAGTCGTCACATCGCGCAATGCTGCGCTCCAGCGGTGGAACAATCTCCCCCTCAATGGCTCAGCCTCACTTTCGGGTGCCAAATCTTGGGATATTGGCGATACGACCGTCGGGATCATTGCGACGCTTGGCTACAGCAATAAATGGCAAAGTCGCCAGCCACGCCAACAGCGCTCGCTCAGCGCCGACCTATCTACGATTGAGTCCGATTTTCTTGGCTTGACGACGGAAAATCGGGTTGTCCTCAATGGCCTCGCGGGTCTTGGTCTAGAGTTTGGCGACAACAAAATCCGTTGGACAAACCTGTACATTCACGACACCGTGAAACAAGCGCGTTTGTCAACTGGGCGACAGAACCAAACAACGGTCGATCGCATGCGTCAATCGACCGCTTGGTATGAACGGCAGCTGACCAACACCCAGCTGGTCGGTGAATTTAAGATCACGCCAGAGCTTAGCTTGGATCTTCGCGGGTCCTATGCCAACTCAAAGCGCAAAGCCCCCTTTGAGTTGTTCTTTGAATATGTGCGTTCAAATGCATCTGCCGACCCTCTCGGTGACTATTATGTGAACCGTTTGAACAACGGTAATGGCGG
>RFSU01000087.1 GCA_009923795.1 Sphingomonadaceae bacterium | reverse complement strand
CGTGCCCGGCAAGGGCAAGTTGAAGGCGCTAGAGGATGCGCCGGGCAGCTACGTTAAGACGCGCTGACCGCCTCTTCCGCCCGGCCCTTAAAGCCAGAGGCAATCACATACCATTCGGAAGAGCCTTTGCGGCTGGCTGGCGGCTTTGCGTGTTTGACAGAGGTGAAGTTGCGCTTGAGCGCGGCGACCAGATCATTATCCGCCCCCCCGGCCAGCACCTTGGCGACAAAATGGCCGCCGGGCCGCAGCACTTGGCAGGCAAAATCTAAACCGGCCTCCACCAGCCCCATGGTGCGCAGATGGTCGGTCTGCGGATGGCCAACGGTGTTGGCCGCCATGTCCGACAGAACAATATCGGCCGGGCCGTCCAGCGCCTCCATCAGCCAGTCTGGGGCTTCATCTGCCATAAAGTCCATTTGCGCGATGGTGACACCTTCCAAAGGCTCCACCGGCAGCAAATCAATGCCGACCACATGCGCCTTGGGGCAGTTTTTGCGCACAACCTGCGCCCAGCCACCCGGCGCGATGCCCAGATCGATCACCCGCTTTGCCCCTTTCAAAAAGCCAAAGCGTTCATCCAACTCCATCAGCTTATAGGCGGCCCGGCTGCGATAGCCCTCTGCCTTGGCGCGTTTGACATAAGGATCATTCAACTGACGCTCGAGCCAGCGGGTGGAGCCGACCTTGCGGCCCTTCGCAGTTTTGACGCGGGTGCGCCCTGCACTGCCCCCCCGGCTCATGGTCTTTCTCCTGCCGCCATCAACTGGCGCAATATACCTTCGCGAATGCCCCGATCCGCAACGCCCACAATGTCTGCAGGCCAAAGATCAAAAATCGTTTCCAAAATCGCGCAGCCCGCAACGACCAGATCTGCCCGTTCCGGCCCGATGCACGGTTCCTTCGCGCGATCCGGCACCGATTGGCTGGCAAGTTGGGCACAGATGCGGCGCATATCGGCCACATCCACGCGCAGTCCATCAATCAACCGCCGCTCATAATGCGGCAGGCCAAGATGCACACTGGCCAGCGTCGTCACCGTGCCGCTCGTCCCCAATAGACGCGGCGCAGAACCCGCAGCCTGCGCCAATGTCTCGACAAAGGGGCCAAGGCTGTCGCGCACTTGGGCCCGCATTTGGGCATAAGCGGCGCTGCGCGCGACCGGGTCTGCGCTGTCATGCGGCACGCTTTCACTCAAGGAGACAACGCCCCAAGGGATGGAGCGCCAGTCCAGCGTCTGCGGCGCGCCGCTTTGCGTATCGACCAGCACCAACTCGGTCGATCCGCCGCCAATGTCGAACACCAAGGCCGGGCTATCGCCGTCTTCCAGCAGAACATGACAGCCCAGCACCGCCAGCCGTGCTTCTTCTTGGGCCGAAATAATGTCGAGCTTGATGCCCGTTTCCCGATAGACCCGATCGACAAATTCCGCGCCATTGGCCGCCCGCCGGCACGCCTCGGTCGCGACAGAGCGCGCCATATAGACATTGCGGCGCACCAGCTTTTCGGCACAGACGGATAGGGCAGACAGCGCCCGATCCATCGCCGCCGCGCTGATCGCGCCCGATTGCGCCAAGCCTTCGCCCAGCCGGACGATGCGGGAAAAGGCATCCACCACAATGAAGCGCGGGTCCTCTGGCCGGGCGATGAGCAAGCGGCAATTATTGGTGCCAAGGTCCAGCGCGGCATAGGTGCGCCGGGCGGGCGGCGGCGCGCGCTTTGGGCCGGCGCGCGCGGCCTCTGCCGGCGTGCGGCCGGCCCCTTGCGATTTCGCCCCCCTGTCCTGGCGTCGCACGCGCACGGGGGCGGCAGAATCCACCATGGTCTTCAAACTCTTACACACTTCCGATCCGGAGAAATGCCCGGCGGTACTTGGCGCTAAGCCTAAAGCCACCGGCCGCCTATCGCAAGCGCCGCGACGCAGGGGCAAAGCCCTAGGGGACTCTTGTTGACAGAAGGGGGCCGAATTCCTATCTGCCCGGCCTCAGCGATGCCCCGTCGTCTAACGGTAAGACTACGGACTCTGACTCCGTCTATTGAGGTTCGAATCCTCACGGGGCATCCAGATTTCCAATCCCCTAATAATCCCGCCCCTTGTCTCGCCATTGGGTGATGGCCTCATCCCAACTGGGTGGCGTGTCGGTTTCATAGCCATAGGTGCGGCCGGTCGCGATGCTGTGAAAGGCGCGGATGGCGGTGAGGTGTGCGCCGGATCGCATGAAGGCCAGCATATGTTTGCGGCTCTGCCACAGGGTCAGCGTGTGTTGATAGCCCGCGATATTCCGGACGGCCACTTGGATCACCCCATCGGCGCGCTGCGCCTGTCGGAAAGACCGGATGGCATGTCCCCAGAAACGGGGGAGGTGCCAAAGGCGTTTCACCTTCAGGCCAGTGACAGACACATACATGCTTTGTCCCCCTCCCCCTATTTTTGGATGTGTTTCCCGTTCAGCGGCGGCTCAGTTGAGCCGGGCGCGATAGCTGGCCAGGAGGGCGACGGTGAAGGCCTCTATGACGATGGGCGGAATGACTTCGGCCGGCGCGCCATCCAGCGCAAGGCCGATCAGCCGCCCGGCCAAGGCCGCGCTGACGAACAACAGGGCGGCCCCTGCCCAAGCTCGGCTTTCGCGATAGGCGGCGATCAGCATGGCCAGCCCCATGCCGCCGAACAGCCCGGCAATATCGGCGCGCACGGTCGCGCGGCCGACCAGACCACCGGCCAAATCATTTGTCATAAGTCCAATGGCGGGCAAAATCCGCTCCATCCCAAACCACAGGCCCAGCACCATGAGGATGGACAATAGGCCCGACAGGCCAACCAACGCACGCAGAACTGTTTTCATAATCTCTCTCCCTCTCCCAAATTTGGGGGGAGCCTATCGCAGCACTGGCGGAGATGCAAAAAAAGCGCGCTTTGGCGGCTTTGGCAGTTTGTGGTGCGCCATGGGTGGAAAGCGCAGGGCAAATCGCCTAAGCCGCGCCGATATGGCACGCAGGCAGACACGCAGCGCCGATTGGGGCTTTCCGCGCTGGCGCGGCTATGGGACGGAGCGGGAGACCGTGAAGGTGCGCCTGTGCGATCGGCATGGCTGCACCCTGCCGGGGGATTGCCCTGCGCCCAAAGCGCCCAACAGCCCTGAACGCTGGTGGTTCTGCCCGGATCATGCGGGTGAATATAACCGCCATTGGGATTATTTTGCCGGGCTGAGCGCGGAAGAAGCCGCCGCGCGTGCCGCCGAGGAAGAGCGGGATAATTCCGGCTTTCAACAGTCCAAACATTATGGTTGGGGCGGCACCGGCGATGGATCGCGCAGCCGCGATGAAATGCGCGCGCTGGAGGCGTTGGGCCTGGGCAGCGACGATGATTTTGAAGCCGTGCGCACGGCCTGGCGCAAGCTCGCCAAGGAAAATCACCCCGATGTCCGGCCCGGCGATAAAGAGGCCGCAGACCGGTTTCAGAAAATTCAGGCGGCCTATGATGTGCTCAAGGCGGCGGAAGACCGCAGGCTCGCGCTTTAGGGGCCTTCGTCCAGACTGTCGGGCACGGGCGGCTTGCCGGAAATGGCTTTGGCCAAAGCCTCCCCCTCTTCAAAGCTGGCAATGCCGGGCAGCTCCAGCGCGCCATCGCTGATCGGTGCGGACAGGGCTGGGCCGGGCAGCGGCTGTCCATCTAGCGTGATCATCAACGTCTTGCCCGCTGCATCCTTGGTCAGGCGGAGCAGGCGGGGCGCAGCCTTAGGCGTCAGGGTGATCAAAATCGCCGGTTCCCCACCCAAAGAGGCGAGTGCGCGCGCATCCAAAATCTCCGCCTCTTCAAAGGCTTCCCCCGCGATGCGGAAATCGCGCGCGGCAAAAGCCGGGCTGCTCAGCACAAGAGTTGCGATAAGGGTGGAGACAAGGCGCATCATGATTCTCCTTCATATCGGCCCGCTGTCTCGCGGATCAGCGCAATCATATTGGGGATGCCCTGTGTCCGGTTGGATGACAGCTGGTTTTTAAGGTCAAAGGGCGCAAGGGCCGCCTCAATATCGGTTGCGAGAATATCCGCCGCGGTCGCATCCTGCACCGTTTTTAGGACAAGCGCGATAATCCCCTTGGTGATGGCCGCATTGCTATCGGCCAGAAAATGCAGCCGCCCCTCATCCCCCGCCATAGGATAGACCCAGACGCTGGCCGAACAGCCGCGCACCAATGTGGCGTCTGTTTTCAGGGCATCGGGCATCGGCTCAAGCGCGCGGCCAAGATCAATCAGCAGGCGATAGCGATCATCAGGGTCAAGGAAATCATATTCCTCCTGCAAATCCAAAAGGCTGGTCATCGGGTCCTAATCAACAATTTGAACGAGCAATTTGTCGATCTTGCGGCCGTCCATATCCACAACCTCAAACCGATAGCCCTGTTCGGTGAAATATTCGCCCGTATCGGGAATGCGCTTCAACCGATCCAGCACAAAGCCAGCGACAGTCGCAAAGTCCCGGTCTTCGCCCAGCGACAGGCCAATGCGTTCGGCAAGGCTATCGGCGGTGGCCCATCCGGCGACGAGCAAACTGCCATCGTCGCGCGTGACAATGGCGGGCTCATCTTCGGCATCCTGATCCGACACAAAATCGCCGGCAATGGCCGACAGCAGATCGGCCGGGGTCACAATCCCTTCAAAATGCCCATATTCATCATGGACGAGCGCAATGGGCACATCGGCGCGGCGCAGCGCCTCTAACGCGTCCATCGCATCGACCTGATCCGGGACAATGGGCGCGCGCTTCATCAGTGCCTTCAGGTCTAATTTCTTGCCCATTAGTTCGGCCGCCAACAAATCCCGCGCGCCAACCACGCCCACAATTTCATCCACCGACCCACGGGCGATGAGCAACCGACTGTGCGGGGAGGCGAGAACAGCTTGATGAATCGCCTTGGCATCCGCCTTTTCATCGATCCAATCGATTTCGGTGCGCGGCGTCATCACCTCGCGCACGGGGCGATCGGCCAAGCGCACCACGCCAGAGATGATGGCGCGCTCGCTTTCTTCAATAATGCCGGATTTTGAGGCTTCGGCGACAATCAGGTGCAGCTCTTCGGCGGTCACATGGCTGTCCGATTCGCGCTTTAGCCCGAGCAGGCGGAAAATGAGCGCGCTTGTGCGATCCAGCAGCCAGACAATGGGGGCTGTGATCCGCGCCAGCATCACCATTGGCACCGCCATCACCACGGCAATGGGTTCGGGCGCGCGCAGGGCAAATTGCTTGGGCACCAATTCCCCAATGATCAGCGAGGCAAAGGTGGTGAGGCCAATGACCAACCCAAAGCCAACATCATCTGACCAATTGGTGGGCAGGCCAAGCAGGACCAGCCGCTCCGCCACAGGTCCGCTCAGACTCGCGCCGGAATAAGCGCCCGCGATAATCCCAATCAGCGTGATGCCAATTTGCACGGTGGATAAAAAGCGTCCCGGATTAGACGCGAGCGCGATGGCTGTCTGCGCGCCTTTCAGCTGGCTTTTGCGCGTGATGGCATCCAGCCGCGCCCGCCGGGCCGACACAATGGCCAGCTCCGACATCGCAAACACGCCATTGATCGCAATCAACGCAAGGATGATTGCAAGATCGCCCCAAGGAAAGGGGGTTAGAGAGGGGAGGGCATCAGCCATTGGATTGTGCCTTATGGCAGAAAAAGGCGTGTCCGCTCAAGTATTGCGGCTCGGGAATCCTTTGGCTCATCGTTTTTGGGCAAAAAAGGCGCGCAATTGGTCTGCAGCCTTTGCTTCGCCGAGGCCCGAATAGACGTCGGGGCGGTGGTGGCAGGTGGGTTGCGTGAAGAAGCGCGGGCCGTGATCCACAGCCCCGCCCTTGGGGTCTGGTGCTGCATAATAGACCCGCGCGATGCGCGCATGGGCAATGGCGCCCGCGCACATGGCGCACGGCTCCAACGTCACCCAAAGGTCGCATCCCTCGAGTCGGTCCTGGCCCAAAACGCGCGCGGCCATGCGAATCGCCTCCATTTCCGCATGGGCGGTGGGATCGGCCGAGGCACGCATGGCGTTGGCGGCCGCCGCAATTTCAATGCCGTCCTTCATGATGACAGCACCCACCGGCACTTCGCCGGCTTCGGCGGAGGCTTGCGCAAGCGCGAGTGCGCGCTGCATAGGAAGGGGCAGGGGAATCGCCATAGCTTGCTCTAGGGCCTGATCGCCCAAGATTGAAGCGTCGGTGCGCCAATCCCCTTTGGGCTGCCGCTTTGGGTTGACGAAAGCGCCGCCGACCGTTAGGTGCGCAGCCTTTCCGAATATGATTATTCAACTTTAGGACGAACAGACATGTCGCGCATTTGCGAACTGACCGGCAAGGGCCGCCAAGTAGGGCACAACGTGTCCCACGCCAATAACAAGACCAAGCGTACATTCTTGCCGAATCTGCAGAATGTCACGTTGATCTCCGAATCGCTCGCCAAGGGTGTGCGTCTGCGCGTGTCGACGCACGGTCTGCGCTCGGTGGAGCATGTCGGCGGTCTCGACAATTGGTTGCTCAAGACGGCGGACACAAAGCTCAGCCTGAAGGCGCGTCGCCTGAAGCGCGAAGTCGCCAAGAAGTCGGCTGTCGCTGCCTAATCTTTTAAGGTGAACTTCAGCAGGTACGTCTGCTGAAGCGACCAGAAATTATCATCAGAGGCGATCCAGATAATGGGTCGCCTCTTTTCTTGTGTCACGGCCAAGGCTTCGAAATTGTCCGTCAGCATCGGGGGTGCAAGCCGCGCCACTTCTCGGCCTTGAAGAAGCGCATTTTCCCGCACCTCTGCCAGATCAAGGACAATCAGGCGCGTTTGCCAGCGCAGCGGCAGGGCAAAGGCGCGCTGTAACACCAATATCCGCCCGTCTGGCAGTTGGGCGGCATCGCTTGGGCGAAATCCGTCTGGGCTGGCAAGGCGCAAGCTGACGTGGCGCACCGACGGTGACAGAGGGTCGCCGGAAAAGAGGAGCACTGGAGACGGCCCATCTGTGTCTTTGGGGTCCGCTTCTGCAAAGACGAGAAAACGACCATCGCGCAAACGCACCATCGCCTCTGCGCCGAGAGCGCTGGACCAATTGGCCATAGCGGCTGGGGCAATGGTGCGGACATGGCCTGCGGCATCGATACGGCAAATGATGTTCTGCTGCTCCAGCGCGACCCACATATGCCCCTGATCATCCGTAGTGAGCGATTCGGCGTCTTGTTTATCTTTGTGCCACCGCTGGCCACAGCCCTTGGGCAGCTCTTGCAAAACTGCGCGCATCGTCCCGGCGCTGGGTCGTGGTAGATCGATCATGGCACCTGCATCAGACATCATCCGGAAGCCGGTGGGCGTCGCCTGCATGGCGGACCAGCCGCCAAAGTCAGCATGACGCGCGGAGAGCCGCCATCCGCCCAGATACGCAAGCTCGCCCGCCTGAGTGACCGCCGGATCGCTGCGAGAGAGGGGCACAGGCTCAGCCGTCACGACAAGCATCTGTCGCCGCAGGGGCATTTGCCCCAGCTTGGCCGAGGATGTCATGACGATGAGCGGCAGGCAGAGGAGGAAGAGGATGAGGCGGCGCACCATTGCCCTTCTATAGGCTGATGCGTCGCGGCCTGCACCCTTTCAAAGCTGAACGAGGGATAACCGAGCCATTCAGCTTATGTGCAATGGAAATGCATCAGAACCCCGATCATCGTCATTCGTCCCTATCGGATGGCATTAGTGGAGGTGGCATCATGCAAAAGACGTTCACACATGTGTCAGCGGCCGTTTCGGCTCTGTTTATCGGCCTAGCGCCTACGGCCCCCGCCTTGGCGCATGAGCGGGGTTATCACCGCTATGAATCGCGGTCGGATCAGGACCATGACTATCGCCGGGGGTATCAGGATCGTCACGATCATCGCCGATATGAGGATCATCGGGGCTATGGTCGGCACCATCATGCTGAAAAATACTCCTACCGCCAGCGCGAAGAGGGCTGCGGCAAGGGAACGACAGGCCTTGTGATCGGCGCTGTGGCGGGCGGCCTTTTGGGCCGGGCTGTCGCCGGACGCGATGGAGACCGCACGGCGGGTGCCATTATTGGAGGCGGCACAGGCGCGTTGGCGGGTCGGGCAATTGACCGGTCGGATGATCGCTGCCGCCGGCGTTAATCTGGCTGCTTGTCCTTACCCATCGGCGCTGGTGCGGCAGACATTGGCCCTGCCACCAGCGCCGGGTCGATCCTTTGGTCGAGCCAGCGCATGCCCCAATGCAGATGGGGGCCGGTTGCCCGCCCGGTCATGCCAATGGCCCCAATGGGCTGGCCTTGGCGGATCACATCACCCACCGCCACATCAATGCGCGAGAGATGCAGAAAGGCGCTGTTGAGACCCATGCCATGGTCAATCATCAGCAAATTGCCCTCCAGCGTGAAGGGGCTGGCCGCCGCCAGAATCACAATCCCATTTGCAGGCGCATAAACGGCGGTCCCGGTGCCCCCGGCCACATCCACCCCATTATGCGGCACACCCGGTTCTCCGGCGTAAATCCGTTGAGAACCGAACACCCCGGAAATCCGGCCCCGTGCGGGCCAGATAAAGGACTGCCGCCAGCCCGTCTGGGAGGAGATGCTTTTGCGGGCCGCTTCAATCTGCGCCAATTCGCCGGGCCTGCGCGCCAGAAACTCGGCCGATGGCTGCGACACGCGCGGCAAACTGGGGAGATTTTCCAACTGCCATTGGCGCGGCGCAATAGGGATGGTCAGGCTTAGAGTCTCGCCCGTGCCAAGCCGGGCAATCAGTTGGGCATTGGCCGACGCGTCCCGCCCAAAGCCCAATGCAAAGCGCCCATCGGCGGCCAGCGGAACGCTCTGCCCATCTAGTAGAATCTCTGTGGTGCCTTCAGGGGCCCAGCCGAGCACATAGCCGCCCTGCACGGCGGTGCGATCTAGCTGAATAGGGGGAGAGGGCGCGGCGTCCTCAGCCTGCGCCATGGGAGATAGGAAAAGGCAGAGCGCAAAAACCGCCTGCCGCACCAACTGGGTCATTCCCCGATGGCGGCACGCGCCGCAATTTCGGCGGTCGCATAGGGTTCCTGCTTGGTCACATTCCAATAGCGCAAGGCCTCCAGCGACACGACGGCCCCCGATTTTGCGCAAATCACATGATCCCCATGCGCCAAAATGCGAAAGCCATTGGCCATATACATTAATCGTGCGGGGCGGCCTTGGGACATCAACATTGCTCTTCCTTCATTCAGAACAGGTCGTTCTGTTCGGGCTTAGCCTCTTCATAGGGCCGCCCGCCCTCGCGCTCAACCCGCACATTGACAGACCCATCGGCAAAGCGCAGCCGCAACGCCCCGGCGGCCTGTGCATCGGCGGCGCGTGTCACCGTG
>RFSU01000086.1 GCA_009923795.1 Sphingomonadaceae bacterium | reverse complement strand
TTGATATCGAACGTCTTGGCCGTGCCGACATCCTTCGTACCGGTCAGCGTACCCGAGCCATCAAGCTTCAGGGTCTCACCGTTCACCAACGGGGCGATGGTCAGAACTGCCGCCGAAACATCGGTCGCCGCATTATAGACGCGCGTACCAGACAGGTTCACAATAAACGGCGTGATTGAGCTGGCAATATTGCTCTCATACTGAACATTATAGTTGCTCAGCAGCGTGTTCGCTGCAGCAACCGCATCGCTCGGCGTAATCGTCCGCGTGCCCGCATTCTGGCTGTCATAGGCCAGCGTCACTGCAGACAGGCTTTCTGAACCCACCAGCCCGACAACGTCATAGCCCGAAGCATTCGTCACCGACGTGCCAGCGTTATACACTTTCGTCTGCGACTGCGCCGTCACCGTCAAAAGCTTCTTGTTGATCGTGCTCGTGGTGTTGCTGACGTAGCTGACATTGTAGTTGTCGCCGCCATTGTCATCGTTCACCGTCACGTTGTCGACAGTCACCGTCCGGTTGCCTGTGCCGGCATTGACGTTGGTGAAGGCATAGTCGCCACCAGATAGCGTATCAGTCCCGAAGAGCTGGGTTCCGCTGTTCGCTGCCACAATCGCGACGGGAGCCGTCGTGGCGCCTGCAACGCTCAGCCCGCCATCATAGGTCTTCACAACATTGCTGGTCGTCACTGTCAGGTTTGCCGGGGTGATGTCGGCCGTGCGCGTTCCACCCACCAACGTGTAGTTGGTGGCGACACCGACCGTGCCATTGCCCAGTGTCAGCGTGCCGATGCTGAACGTCTTGCCCGTTCCGACATTCTTAGCGAGTCCCGCGCCACTCCCGTCTGGGTCATCCAATGTGCCGATACCGGCCAGCGTCAGATCTTCGCCAGGCACCAAAGCACCAATCGTCAGAACTCTGGCATCAAGGTCAGCCGTCGCGTCGTAGGTTCGCGCGCCCGTCAGGCTCACAATAAACGGTGTAATCGTGCTGGCTGTATCGCTCACATACTGAACATCATAGTTGCTCAGCTGCGTGTTGTTCCCGGCAACAGCGTTGCTCGGCGTAATCGTCCGCGTGCCCGCATTCTGGCTGTCATAGGCCAGTGTCACTGTGGACAGGCTTTCTGAATTCACCAACCCGACAACATCATAGCCCGTAGCATTCGTCACCGACGTGCCGGCGTCATACACCTTCGTCTGCGACTGTGCCGTCACCGTCAGAAGCTTCGTGTTGATCGTCGCAGTCGTCGAGCCCACATCTGAAGCAAGTGTATAGTTGCCTGCATCGGTGCCATCCAGCACGATACCTGTGATGTTGACCGCCTTCGTGCCCGCATTCTCGTTGATAAAGGCGCCCGTCGCCGTGGCAACAGTCAGGGTATCACCCGAGAACTTGCCGCCAAACTGCGCATTCGTCGTCACCAGCGTCGCATCGGTCGTCGCGTCATAGGTTTTGTCGTTGGCCGTGATGCCGGTCACTGCGCTGATCGTCGCGACCGTAATGGCGACGGTGCGGGTGCCGCCCACCAGCGTGTAGTTGCTGGCAAGGCCAGTGTCATCCTGGAGCGCCAGCGAGTTGATATCGAACGTCTTGGCCGTGCCGACATCCTTCGTACCGGTCAGCCTACCCGTGCCGTCGAGCTTCAGAGTCTCTCCGTTCACCAGCGTGCCAATGGTCAGAACAGAAGCCGCAACATCCCGCATCGCATTATAGACGCGCGTGCCTGATAGGTTCACAACAAACGGCGTGATTGAGGCTGCATAGTCCGTAAGCCTCAGGCTATAATTCCCAGCATCGGCACCCGTGAGCGAGAGGCCCGCGAGGGTGATCTTGTTCGCATCGGCCACATTGGCAGAGTTGAACGTACCTGACGCCGTGCCACCGAGGCTGACGTCGTCACCTGCGTAAGCTGTGCCGTCAAGAGCTGTACCAGACCCGGCTGGAATAGTCGTCAGAAGCCCAGCTGTGCCGGAAATCGCAACTGTGGTGTTGGCGTTATAAACCTTCGTGAAGGTCGAGCTGTTCAGACCGCCGACGACGAGCGTCTTTGGCGTGACCTCACCAATCAGGCCGTTAACCGGATTGGTCGTATCAAGCTGATACCCAAAAACTGGGATCGCGCCGGACGCTGCCGACGATGTCACGGTGAAGTCCGCGCCACTGGCGATGACCTTCTTGTTGGCGAGCACGTTGCCATTGCTGTCGCGAGCGACATCTGCATTTTCAAAGCTGACGCTCGTTGCAGTGGCTGTAACAACATCCGTGTCCGTCACGTTAGTGCTGAGATAATCGCGCAGCGCGCCCGAAACGTCATAGGTGACGTTCGCCGCATTGGCCGTCGTTAGGCCATCATAGACCTTAGAGACCGTACCGGACAGCGAGACGACCACCTTTGGCGCGAGAGTGTAAAGCACACCGTTGAGGGCACTTGCCGCCTGCGGGATAGTCGTTGTGCCGCCATATGTCGCATTATACTGCTTAAAGCCCGGCGTGAGACCGCCCAGCGTATCGAGCGCGGGATCTTGTGACCAAATACGCCAGACGCCGCTCGCGCCTGTCGTCAGCGCTGATGCCCCAACATTATTGATGAAACTCCCAGCAGACGCCAGCGTGATGTTGCCCGCGCTGGAAATTGCCTTGGCAAGCGTCAGGTTTTTACCCGTCAAGGTCTGTATCGTGACGTTGCCAACCGAGGTCGAAACGCCCGTTGTGGAATCACCAATTGTTAAGGCACGACCACTTGTCACGCTCAAGTTCCCGCCAGCAGAGGCTGCCAGAACGCCAATGCTATTGGTATTGTTGAGTGTGACAGCGCCCGCGCTGCTGATGATCAGCTTGTCCGTCGAAACGGCGCTGTTTTCTGCTTGGGTGAGGCCTCCCGCAGTAGTCGTGATTGTCACAGTCGACCCCTGAACGGATCCGATCTGCAAGGCTTGCGTATTCTTAATTGTCACAGGGACGCCAAAGGCGTTTGCGGAGATTGTTCCGCCAAAGCCATTCGCGTCACCCAAGTTAAGGGCCGCACGACCCGCAACATTGGACGTTGCGTTGGCGCTGCTCTGCTGCACCGTCAACAACAGATTGTTGTTCAAAGTGAGTGCTCCGGCAGCCTTTATGCCCGTTTCAACAGCCGACCCAAGATCAACATATGCACCCGCAGTCTTAACGCTGAACGTGCCACGAACCTTGTTCACCTGAGAAAGAACTACAGCGCTTCCTGGGTTTGTCCCAGTTGAGTTGATTGTTTTCCCCCCGGCCTGAGAAATGACGGTGATCTCGTTGACGGTTGCGCCTGTTACCAAATCGACCGAGGCACAGCCGGTGACGCAGGAATTGTTGTTGTTGCTGTCGTAGGTCGCGCGGCTAGACGTACCGGTCAACTTCCCACCAGCGATGGAAAGGGTGATCACACCATTGAGGCTAATTGTATTTGCCTGCTGAGTTCCAGCCCCAAAGCCGAAAACATTGAACGCAGAATTACCCTGAATAAACGTGCCGCCGCCAGTCAGGTTGAAATTGCCGCCCACCTGCAAGTCAGCATCTTGGCTATTGGCATTAATCCCGGCTGCCTGAGTGACATTCCCCACTGAAACAATGTCAAAATTACCAGCGACAATAGAGTTGCCGAGCGTGACGCCTAAGGCTCCAGCACCCGTGTTGTTAAATGCAACATCCTGGTAGCCTCCCGGTTGCGCATTAATGGACAGATTGCCCCCAAGATCCAGGATCGCGCCAGCCGTCTGGGTAAGACGGCCGCCAACTACAAATGAAGCGCTTGATGTATTTGTTGCGCCACTTGCCTTGACACCCGCTACGCTGGCGCTGGCATCGAAGGGATTAACAATCGTTCCAATGGTGACGCCGCCAGAGCTGTAATTGGTGAAGCGATAGTCCGCATTATTGCTCAACGCGGCTGCAACCGTTCCCACAATGTTGTCGGGGTGGATGAGGTCGACCAGCGCGCTGGACGTGATCGCCAGTTTCGCGGCCTTCACCGCAAAGCCGGTGTTAGAGATGATCGAATTATTGGAAGAATTGATCTGCACGCCCTGCGACACGCCTGCCGCCTCAATCCAAATCGTACCCAATGGCGTCACAGAGCCAATGGCCGCATCAAGAGCCAGTGCGCCTGATGATTTGAGCAACAGATTCTTAGCGGCACCCGTGCCATCGCTATTGACCATGGCCAGATCAATGGTGCCGTTCGAACCGCTGGTAATGAGCGCTACATCGCCCGTCAGTGTCGTGGCACCTGCAAGAGCAATATTTCCGCTTGCCGTTATATCACCCGCCAGACTGTTGGTGCCGCTGCCGGATTGGGTGAATCCACCTGCCGCAACAATATCCCCCGCCGCCAGGGTGGAGAAAGTGCCTGAATGTGTGATGGTCATGGCGCCTGATGCGAAGGCGGCAGAGATGGTGACATCCTTGGCCGAGGCCAAGGTCACCGCTCCTAGCGCGCCTGTTGTGGGCGTTGTGCCCGCATAAGTTGCACCACCGACGATGCCGGCAAAGCTGACATCGCCCGTGCCTGCGGTAATCGTCAGAGTCGCTGGCGTCGCTGCAAGTTCAGACGAGTTCAGGGTCGAGCCAAAGCTGACACTGCCGTTAGCTGTCGTTAGAACCGTATTTCCGCGCAGGGTGAGGGCGTTGCCGAAGCTCTGCCCGCCTGTCGTTCTGACCGAGCCGCCCTTAAGCAACGTCGTGCCTCCGCCGTTCACCGTGAGCGAAGCCAAGGCTTCGCCGGTGGCGACACTACCGACGGCATCACCAAAGATCGTCGTGCCCGAGTCTGTTAGGGTCAAAGCACGCGCCGTGCGGTTGCTCTTCACCGTCTGGGCCAGAGTAATGCTCACACCCGTGAGCACCACGTCGTTGGTCAGGACAACCGCGTCATTATAGGTCTGGGCGCCGGTCGTATTGACATTGCCACCCAGGAAAACGGTGCTGTTGGTGTTGGTCGACAGGGATGCCGCACTTACCGACGCACCGAATGTCATTAGGCCCGTGCTCGTAATATGCACCGCGCCGAGGCGGGTCGCATCACCAACCGTGCTGACGCCCCGAACCAACCGACACGTCGAGCGCGAAGCCGCCGTTAACCGTGTCGCCAAATGAAACATCTTTGTCGGTTGTTGTCAGCGTTACTGCATCAAGCAGCGTAATTGCTTTGGCAAAGCTGATATCGTCAGTCGCCGTGATATCGGCCGCCAAGCTATTCGTCCCAGCACCAGACTGCGTGAAGCTGCCCGTCACATCAATGTCGCCATTGGTGCCGGTCTTGAACAGGCCTGCGTTGGCAATCGCCACATCGCCACCCGTGGTAAGGGCGGCATTGATGGTCAGCTTGTTCCCGGTAAACCCAAAGGCCCCATCAAGGGTGGTAATCCCGCCAAATTTCGTCTCGCCTGTGCTTGCAGCTGCGCTTTGCATAAAGCTCGCGGCATCAAGCGTATCGGTAAAGGTCACATCGCCCGCCGATACCAGTGTCACAGCGCCCAGAGGGCCCGTTGCGCCGACAGCACCATCGAACAACACGTCACCTGCGCCTGCAGTAATCGTGAGCGTGCGCACAGAAGAAGCCGTGTCCGAGTTTAAGGTCGAACCAAAGGTCACGTCACCATCGGTCGTCGTCAGCGCAACATTAGCAGCCAGTTGAACCGCAGCGTTGAAGGCAATGCCGTCAGCTGCAATGATATTGCGTGAAAGGCTGTTTGTTCCTGTGCCGGACTGGCTGAAGGCGCCACCCGCGTTAATGATACCACGGGCGGTGAACTGGCCCGCATTGGCAATGGTGACATCTCCATCCGCGCTGAGAGCATCGTTGAGTGTCAAATCAGCGCCTGTAACATCGAACGCGCCACCAAGGGTGACAGCCTGCACAAAGGTCACATCGCCCGCGCCTGCCGTGATCGACAGACCAGTCAGAGCGTTGGCGTCTGAAGCCACTGCCGAGATAAAGGTCACATCATGACCGAGTGATGTCAGGCTCACATTACCCGTCAAGGTGACCGTCTTCTGGAAGGTGATCGCTCCGTTGGAGCTGACATCGCCCGCAAGGCGATTGGTGCCTGACCCAGACTGCGTGAACTCCCCATCCGTGATGATGTCCCCGGCGGCCGTTGTCGTGAACGTGCCCGTATGGCCCATGACGACATCATCGCCAGCATCAATCAATGCGTTAACGATCAGATTCTCGCCTAAGAAGATGAAGCCGCCTGTCAGGGTCGTCGCCCCATTAAATGTCGTGAGACCCGTCCCAGCGCTCTGCGTAAAGCTCTTTGCACCCACGGTGCGGGCAAGGGTCACATCATGCGCCGATATCAGCACCACATCGCCAAGCGGGCCCGTTGCGCCGATTGCCGCATCGAAAAGCACATCACCAGAGCCGGCCGTGATCGTGAGATTACGCGCGGTGGAATCCGCGTCCAACGCCGCACTGAACGTGATGCCGTCTGCCGTTGAGACGAAGCTGGTGTTCGCACCAAGGACGACAGCACCGCGATAAAGTTGCGCACCCGCTGTCCCAACATATCCGCCATTCACTTGAGCAGCGCCATTAACGGTCAGGCTCGCTAGTTCGCCACCGCCGCCACCAATGGTTTGGCCAAACAAAATGTTGCCGCTGCCTGTTACCGTCAGAGCACGTGGTGTCGTATCCGAGTTAATGGTTTGCGCCAAAGTGATATCCGCGCCGTTCAACAGGACGTCTGCCGTAAGGGTAATCGTTTTGGCAAAGCTGATATCCCCCGTTGCGGTGATGTTCGCCGCTAGGCTGTTGATCCCGTTGCCCGTCTCGGTGACGTCACCCGTCACATTAATGGCGCCATTGGCGCCGGTCGCAAACACGCCCGCATTGGCGATGGTCATGGCCCCACCCGTGGTGAGAGCGGCATTTATGGTCAGATTATTACCAGTAAACGCAAAGGCCCCGGCAAGGTTGGTCGTGCCTTCAAATCTGGTCTCGCCTGTGCCGGCGCTTTGCGTGAAGCTCGCGGCGGTGAGCGCTTTTGAGAAGGTGACATCACCTGCTGAAACCAGCGTTACCGCGCCCAATGCGCCACCCGTCCCTGCGCCAACGGCCTTGGCAAAGGAAACAGCGCCCGCGCCCGCCGTGACCGTCAGGTTACGCGCTGAAGACCCCGAGGTCGAGTTCAATGTCGAGCTGAAGGTCACGGCGCTATTCGTGGTGGTCAGTGATGTGTTTGCAGTCAGTCTGACCGCACCTGTATAGGTCTGCGTGCCGACGGTGGTGATAGCCCCACCCAGCGAGATCCCGTTTGTCGAGGTGATCGACAGATTGTTGAGTGTATGCGCCGCCCCAAAGCGACCGGAGAGGGAGAAGTCCGGCGCGACAATGGTCAAAGACCGTGGCGTGAGATCTGCATCACTATCCACATCGCCCTGGATCGCAATATTGGTACCATTCAGCGTAACGTCCGATGTGAGGACAATATTGCTGGTGTAGGTTTGTGCAGCAGACGTCGTCACGTTGCCGCCGAGATTGACGATCCCTGTTCCAGCTGTCGCCAGAGAGACGGCATCAATGGTCGACTTGAAGGTCTTCGTGCCCGTCGCCGTAAAGCTGAGGTTGCCGACCGGGTTCAGCGTTGTGCCAATCGCGTCTTCCACAAAAATGGTGCCAGTTCCCGCACCAACAGTGACGTCGTAAGCACCGTTCCACGTCCCAGCGACTGAGAAGCCGACTGCCGTCAGGTCTGCATCAGCATTGAAATCAACATTCCCGCCATAGCTCTGCGCGCCTGTCGTCGTGATTGACTGAAGATGGAATGCGGCGTCGCCGCTAACCGAAAGCGATGCGAGCGAGAGCGTGTCATTGCGCGATCCGGTTGATTGGCCGAATTCAGCGTCGCCGACGATTTGCAGCGCGAAGGCACCCGTAAGCGCGTTATACAGATTGATTGTTGATCCAGTCAGCGTTGTGGCTGCACCAAGTACAACTGCGTTGGAATAGGTCTGTGCGAGAACCGTTTCAACTCCGCCGCCATTGATGCGTGTCGTACCCGCTCCGTTGACAAGCAGGCTCGTCAGGGGCGCTGTGCCACCTACGGCACCACCAAAGGTCGTCGTCGCTGTATCCGTGATCGTTAGCGCCTTTGCGCCATTCAATGTGTTGACAAAGCTAATGCCAGCACCCGTCAGCGCAGTGTCGGCGGTGAGTGTGGCCGCACCTGTATAAGTCTGCGTGCCGACGGTTGTGATAGCCCCACCCAAAGAGATCCCATTTGTCGCGGTGATCGACAAATTCTGGAGACTATCCGTCGGCCCAAAGCCACCCGCGAGAGAGAAGCCCGTCGCGACGATGGTCAAAGACTTATGCGTTAAGGCCGTGCTATCGACATCGCCTTGGATCGCAATATTGGTGCCGCGAAGCGTGACATCCGATGTGAGGACGACATTGCTGTTATAGGCTTGCGCGGCCGACGTCGTCACGTTGCCGCCGAGTTTGACAATCCCTGCACCCTGCGTTGTCAACGACACCGCTTGAATGGTTGACGCAAAAGTCTTTGTGCCCGCGGCATTAGCGACAAGGTTGCCAATGCGGGCCGCGCCGCCAGACGCACCAATTGCGCCCTGAACCAGAATATTGCCGGTGCCCGTCGAAATTGTCAGATCGTTAGCTTCACCCGTGTCCGAGGCCAGCGCAGCATCGAAGGTTGTCGCGCTATTGGTCGTTGTAAGCGTTGTCGCTGTGCCGAGTGTTACGTCGCCGTGGTAGCGCTGCGTTCCGGCTGACGTCAGCGTTGCCGTTTCGATCAGGGTCGTGCCTGTGACGTCAAGCGAAGCAAGGCCTGTGATGGCATCGCTTGCGCTGCTTGAGCTGCCAAGAATGGCGTTCCCAACGACATTCAATGCGAATTTGGTCGTGCCGTCATCACCCAGAACGGTGTTGAGGAAGGAAACCACGCTTCCCGTCAGGGTCGTATCCGCGCCAAGCTCAACGGCATCGGAATAGGTTTGTGTGCCCGCCGTCTTTACAATCCCGCCGTTGAGGAACGTCTTGCCACCCCCATTAACGGTCAAGTTTCCAAGCGCGCGCGCATTGCCGATCGCGTCGTCAAAAATGGTGTCGCCAGAGCCAGTGATGGTCAGGTCATAGGATGTTGATCCGCTTGCACCGTCAATCGTGTTGTTCAGCGTGATGTTGGTGCCGATGAGTGTCGTATCGGCGATCAGCGTGACAGCGCCTGTATAGGTCTGCGTGCCAATTGTGGTGATAGCCCCACCCAGAGAAATCCCATTTGTCGCATTAATCGACAGATTCTGGAGACTATCTTTAAGCCCGAAACCACCCGCGAGCGAGAAGTCCGTCGCGATAATGGTCAAGGACTTATGCGTTGAGGCTTTGCTATCTACATTGCCCTGGATGTCGATACTGACACCATTGAGCGTAACGTCCGATGTAAGGACAACGTTGCTGGTGTAGGTTTGTGCAGCAGACGTCGTCACGTTGCCGCCGAGATTGACGATCCCTG